>JAZNWG010000154.1:0-3465 GCA_045593225.1 Oscillospiraceae bacterium | reverse complement strand
TGACTGGCATGCTGCTATGGGTACTGAGAAGTCCAAGGGTACAAAGGTATTCGCAGTAGGCGGTAAGATCAACAACACAGGTCTGGTTGAGGTTCCCATGGGTACAACTCTCCGTACCGTTATCGAAGAGATCGGCGGCGGCATTCCCAACGGCAAGAAGTTCAAGGCTGCTCAGACAGGCGGGCCTTCCGGCGGATGTATTCCTCCCGAGCACCTGGATATCCCGATCGATTACGATAACCTCATCGCTATCGGCTCCATGATGGGCTCCGGCGGTCTGATCGTAATGGACGAGGACAACTGTATGGTTGATATCGCTAAGTTCTTCCTCGAGTTCACAGTAGATGAGTCCTGTGGTAAGTGTACACCTTGCCGTATCGGTACAAAGCGTATGTACGAGATGCTTGACCAGATCACAAAGGGCAAGGCAACAATGGAAGACCTCGACAAGCTCGAGAAGCTCTGCTACTACATCAAGGACAACGCACTCTGCGGTCTGGGTCAGACTGCTCCCAACCCTGTTCTTTCCACACTGCGTTACTTCAAGGACGAGTACATTGCTCACGTTCAGGACAAGACCTGTCCCGCTCACGTATGTAAGGATCTGATGAAGGTTCAGATCATTGCTGATATGTGTAAGGGCTGCTCGCTGTGCTCCAGAAAGTGCCCCGTAGGCGCTATCAGCGGCGAGATCAAGAGCCCCTTCACGATCGATCAGGACAAGTGTATCAAGTGCGGCGTATGTATCGATACATGTAAGTTCAAGGCAATCGTAAAGGCTTAAGAAAGGAAGGAACGGTTAATTATGGTTAATATTAAAATAAACGGTATTGACTGCCAGGCTCCCAAGGGTTCTACTATCCTTGAGGCTTGCAGAATTGCCGGCATCAGAATTCCTACCCTGTGCTACCTCAAGGACATCAACGCTATCGGCGCTTGCCGTATCTGCGTAGTTGAGGTAAAGGGCGCAAGAAGCCTTGTTGCTGCCTGCGTATATCCCATCAACGAGGGTATGGAGATCTTCACAAACACACCCAAGGTAGTTGAAAGCAGAAGAACAACACTCGAGCTGCTGCTCTCCAACCATAAGAAGGAGTGCCTCTCCTGCGTAAGAAGCGGCAACTGTGAGCTTCAGGCTCTCGCTAACGAGTATGGTGTTGACGAAAACTACTTCACAGGCGACAAGACAAACGCTGAGTACGAGGGCAGTGCTGCTCATATGTACCGCGACAACAGCAAGTGCATTAGCTGCCGTCGTTGCGTAGCTACCTGTGCTAAGGTTCAGGGCATCGGTGTTATCGGCGCTAACGAGCGTGGTTTCGCTACTGAGATCACATGTGCATTCGATATGCCTCTTGCTGAAACAGCATGCGTATCCTGCGGTCAGTGTATCACAGCATGTCCCGTAGGCGCTCTCTCCGAGAAGGACGATACTCAGAAGGTTCTCGACGCTATCGCAGATCCCGAGAAGTACGTTGTTGTACAGGCTGCTCCCGCAGTTCGTGCATCTCTTGGCGAAGCATTCGGCTACCCCGTAGGTACAAACGTAGAGGGCAAGATGGTTGCAGCTCTCCGTCGCCTCGGATTTGATAAGGTATTTGATACCAACTTCTCTGCAGACCTCACCATCATGGAAGAGGCTACTGAGTTCCTCGGCAGAGTAAAGAACGGCGGCGTACTGCCCATGATCACTTCCTGCTCTCCCGGATGGATCCGCTACTGCGAGAACTACTTCCCTGAGTTTATTCCCAACCTTTCTTCCTGCAAGTCTCCTCAGCAGATGTTCGGTGCTGTTACAAAGACATACTTCGCAGAGAAGAACGGCATTGATCCCAAGAACATCGTAAGCGTATCTGTAATGCCCTGTACAGCTAAGAAGTTCGAGCTGGGCAGAGATGACCAGGCTGCTGCTGGTGTTCCTGATGTTGATATCTCCATCACAACAAGAGAGCTCGCTCGTCTTATCAAGAAGGCTGGCATTATGTTCAACCAGCTCCCCGATGAGAAGTGCGACAGCCCTCTCGGCACAGGCACAGGCGCTGCTGTTATCTTCGGCGCAACAGGCGGTGTTATGGAGGCTGCTCTCAGAACAGCAGTTTGGACTCTCGAAGGCAAGAAGGACGGAACTCCCATTGAGTTCACAGACGTTCGTGGCGTAGAGCGCATCAAGGAAGCAACATACAATGTTGCTGGCATGGAAGTTAAGGTTGCAGTAGCTTCCGGTCTTGCTAACGCTAAGGCTCTGCTGAAGAAGGTTAAGGCAGGCGAGGCTAACTACCACTTCATCGAGATCATGGGCTGTCCCGGCGGCTGCGTAAACGGCGGCGGTCAGATCATCGTTCCCGCTGAGGTTCGCAATTTCACAGATATCCGTGCTGAAAGAGCTAAGGTTCTGTACGGCATTGACGAGGCTAACACACTGAGATTCTCTCACGAGAACCCCGATGTTAAGGCTCTGTACGATGAGTTCCTTGGCGAGCCCAACAGCCACAAGGCTCACGAGATCCTGCACACAACTTACAGCGCTAAGAAGCTCTCTAAGTAATTCAGGAACTGAATAAACAACTTCGCCCCGCTCATATGAGCGGGGCGTTTTGTGTTTGCTTTAATAAGAGAACTGCTTTTCGTATATCTCCTGTCCGTTGTCAGGCGAAAATTCGCCCTTGCTGACAAACCCGAGCGCCTCCCAGAACGGCTTTCCCGTAACAGGGTCTGCGGTGAGATATATTCCGTTTACACGCTCTGCCTTGAAAAATGCTTCAAGATGATCGTACATCATTCTGCCATAGCCCTTGCGGCGCTGCTCGTGGATAACGTAGAATTCCATTATACAGCCCCAGCCTACGCGATTGTAGCCCTTGTCACCCTGCTTGTCGATCGTCCCGTAAAGAAAGCCGATAAGCTCCTCGCCGTAATAGCACAGCTTCAGACAGCGTGAGGGTTCATCTTGCTTTCCGATAATGCTGTCCGTCCATTTTTTCAGAATCACGGGGTCGGTGTTGCGATGCTGGTGCTCGTCAAGCTCTTTTGCGTATGCTTGCATGAGAGTGTGAAAGACTGCTTGGGTCTCTTTAGTTACCGCATAATAATTAAGATTTTTCATATTATCCTTTTTTGGCGTTACTTATTGCTAGCTCAAGGCAATTCCATCTTTCTCCGAACACTTCATAGCTTTCTTGCGTTGAAAGTGTGACGTCCTCAAATCCTACAGCTTTGTAGCAATGATAGGCGGACGAGTTGTTTTCAAAAACTCCGAGTGTTATCTTATCTACCTTTAAAATGTCAAAGGCGTACTGAATTGCAAGCTGTATCATCTGCTTGCCATAGCCTTTGCCGCGTTTCGAATCGTCTACGATAATAAATCCAAAGCGGAGAGTTTTCTTCTCTTCGTCTGTAAAACGCATTATAAGGTGTCCGACTATGCCGTTTTCATCAAATGCGGTGAAAGGGTAGAAATTATCTGAG
>JAZNWG010000153.1:0-2460 GCA_045593225.1 Oscillospiraceae bacterium | reverse complement strand
TTCGGCTTTATGAGGAAAGGACGGTATTTCAGCACCTTTCTCAACAGCTCGCCCGAGGCGTCCACGATAATGCGGATCTCGCGCCCTGAGAGCCTTGCAAGTATCTGCTCGTAAACATCATCGGGCAGCGACTTCGGCACGCTTCCCGCGAGTACCAGAGTATCGCCGTCCGAAAGCTGTGACAGCCTGTCAAACAGCCTTTGCAGCTCTTCCGCCGAAATTACAGGCCCCTGACCGTTTATCTCGGTCTCAACACCTGATTTCAGCTTTACATTTATGCGCGAAAAGCCCTCTCTTACGCGGATAAATTCGCTCTTTATGCCGAGGGCTGCTATGCCGTTTTCGATAGCCTCGCCTGTAAAGCCTGCGGTAAAGCCGAGCGCACAGGACGGCACTCCAAGCTGCCTGAGCACCAGCGAAACGTTGATGCCCTTGCCGCCGAAGAACATAGCCTCGGACGATGTGCGGTTCACCGCGCCCAGCGAAAGCTCATCGCAATGCACGACATAGTCTATCGCCGGATTGAATGTAACTGTATATATCATATCTGCTCCGTAGATGTTATTCTTTTTACTAATTATAGTATAGCACTTTTTGTCCGCGATTTCAACAAATTCCGCGCGGTTGTCGGCTTTTCAGCATACCCCACAGAAACAGCCAGCCTTGCTTGTACACTTTTCTAACAAGTTATTCCAAAAAAGAAAAATCCCCTCTGTGGCGCTGAGGGGAAATTTCTTTTGCACTATTATATGAAAGGTAAGGTAATTCTTATCATCAAAGCCTGCACTCACACTGCACGCTTTCTATGTCTTAATTCTATCAGAATAACGCTGTCATGTCAATAAAAAGTGCGCGAAAATCAAGTTTTTGTCGCGAAAATCAAGTTTTGCGCAAAATTTCGTCCCGACAACGCGCTCAAACGATCGGAAGTTATTCAAAAATTCGCGGATCATATTGAAAAAATGCGATGTTTGTGCTACAATAATACTGGCTTTATGCCGACCATAAATAAAGAACAAAAGAAACAGGTAACCACAATGTCAACACTTACATACAAGCGCGGTGTAAAGGACGGGCTTCCTATTGCACTGGGGTATCTTTCGGTGTCGTTCACCTTTGGTATCACTGCTGTCGGAATGGGTATTCCGCCACTTGCCGCGATACTCATTTCAATGACTAACCTCACCTCGGCAGGTCAGGTACAGGGCATAAGGATAATCGCCGCGTGCGGAGGCTATATCGAAATGGCGCTCGCACAGCTTATCATAAACCTGCGCTATGCGCTGATGGGTATCTCGCTGTCGCAGAAGCTTTCAAAGAAATACAGCCTTTTACACCGCATAATAAGCAGCTTCGGCATAACGGACGAGATATTCGCCGTTGCCTCGGGTCAGACGGAGGAGATACCGCCGCGCTATATGTACGGACTTATCACGCTGCCGTATATCTTCTGGGCTTCGGGTACTGCCGCAGGCGCGCTGCTGGGAGCGATACTTCCCGAAAGCATACAGGCGGCGCTCGGTATTGCGATATACGGAATGTTCATCGCGATAGTCGTGCCCCCTGCAAAAAAGAGCAAGGGTATTCTCGTGGTCGCGCTGATAGCGTCCGCTTTAAGCTGCATCGTTACTTATGTGCCGATATTCTCTGGCTTAAGCTCGGGAATTTCCGTAATAATCTGCACAGTCATCGCCGCAGGTCTCGGCGCGCTGCTGCTTCCGAGAAAACGCGAGGAGGTGAGCGCAGATGAATGACGGAACTATGTACCTTGTTTTAAGTATCACAGTAATGGCGCTGGTCACCTATCTCATCAGAATGCTGCCGCTCGCTGTGTTCAGAAAGAAGATAAAGTCACAGCTTGCGCTGGATTTTCTGTACTATGTGCCGTATGCGGTGCTTTCTGCAATGACGATACCCGCGGTATTCACTGCCTGCGCTGACGGCAGCGGGGTGCTTACGGGTGCGGCTGTGATAAGCTCTGTCGCAGGCTTTGCTGTGGCGCTGCTGCTTGCATATTTAGAGCGCGGACTTCTCACCGTTGCGGTGAGCGCCTGCGTTGCCGCTTACGCTGCGGACTTCATCGCAGGTCTTTGCGGAATATAAGGTCACCTCTTAAAACCTTTTTTGAAAGAAAATGCGCTATGCACAGTCTATCTCATTTTCTTTTTTCAAAACGGTTTTCAGAGTCGCCCGATTTTTTTGGAGGATAGATATATGAAGCTTATGTTTGCATCGGATATACACGGCTCGGCGCTGTACTGCGAAAAAATGCTCCTCGCCTACAAGCGCGAGGGCGCTGAGAAGCTGTGCCTTTTGGGTGATATACTCTACCACGGGCCGCGAAATGATCTTCCCGACGGCCATGCGCCGAAAAAGGTGATCGCAATGCTGAACGAGGTAAAGAATGAGCTACTGTGCGTGCGCGGAAACTGCGACACCGAGGTTGATCAGATGGTGCTG
>JAZNWG010000152.1:0-6973 GCA_045593225.1 Oscillospiraceae bacterium | reverse complement strand
GTTACAAGAGGCGCAGGCTTTATGTTTGCTGCTGATGCACTCTCTATAAACCCCGATATTACTGTCGATCTGCTCCGCTGGGGCGAGCCTCAGTGGGTCACAAACGCTTTTGCTAAGAGTACCGAAGCGGGCCATGCAGCTCGTTATAAATGGTATAAATCGGCGCTCGACGCAGCTTATGATACCTATGGCATCAGTTTCACGCACATAAGTGCTGACGCGAACGAGGCAGCAAGCGTTGATACCGAGTGGATAATCTACCTTGCAGAAAAGCTTCGTAATGAGACCGATGAGCGCTATGACTATGGTGCAATAAAGATCGTTGCCTCCGATGAGCTTGGCTCGTGGAATATTGCTGATGAAATGCTTAAAAACGAAGCTTTGAGAGACGCGGTAGATGTTCTCGGCGAGCACTATAACACATGGGCAAGCAGCAATGCAAGGATTTTGAACAGCGATTATGGCAAGGAACTTTGGTACACTGAAGGAATAGCATCGACAAATATAGCAAAGCTTGCGGTCAACAGCAACGGCAGCGGTCTTAACGGAACAAACGGAGCGCTTGATGTATGCAATCGCATAATCAACGGTTACTATAACGGAAGAATGACCATGTACGAGTATCAGCCGGCCGTGGCTGCGTACTATTCAGGCGCGAAATATTTCCCGAAGTCTCTGCTCAATGCTCAGAATCCGTGGAGTGGCTATTACGAGGCTGACTGCGGAATATGGACCTCAGCACACTTTACGATGTTCATTGAAAACGGCTGGAGATATATTGACAGCGCTTGCTACGGAGACGGCAAGGAGGCTCACGCGATCTCCGAGACCACAAATAATTACATGACTGTCACCGATACCGAAACAGGCGACTATTCTATCGTTATCTGCAACGACAGTGATTCAGCAAGATGCTACACCTTTACTATTGAAAACATGGCAAAGGCTGACGCTCCGATCTATGTATGGGAAACAAGAGGCCCAGATGAGGGTCAGGAGTACGATGCTAATTACCTAAGGAATATCGGCGTCTATAAGCCTGTCGAAGCTAACGGAAAGTACGGTTATTCTGTTGAGGTGAAGCCCTACTCAATCGTGACCGTAACAACTCTCGATAAGACGGTCGATACTTCTGTCTATAAGTGTGGATATGAGGATATTCCTCTTGATATCAGCTATTCCGATGATTTTGAGTATACCGAGGAGTTCCTGACTTCGAGAGGCTATGCACCCCTTTATACCACCGATTACGGCGGTGCATTTGAGGTAGTAAAGACAGACGACGGCAATGTGCTTATGCAGAAGATAAATATCGGCAACAAGCCTACCGACTGGCGATACAGAGGAACGCCCTATCCCATAACCTCACTTGGCGATGATCGCTGGAGCAACTATACCGCGCAGATCGACTTCAAGTTCGCTGATGAAACACCGAAAAATTACATTTCCTTTGGTGTGCGATATCTTACAGCAGAGCTTGATGTCAATACGGCTGAGAATGGCTATAGTCTCAAGGTGTATCCTGACGGAAAGTGGGAGCTGAGAAAGAATGCTTCGACAGTCGAAAGCGGCACAGTTGTTGCCTTCGACAGCAATATATGGCATACCGTAAAGATAACCGCCGCAGGACAGACGATAACAGCATATCTCGATGACACAGAGCTTGTCGCATACGCTGATGAGAGCGGTTATGCTCACTCGGGAAGAGTTTCTATCGGCAGCAGCCTGTACAATAACATGTTTGACGATCTTAAGGTAACTCCTGTTGAGGGATATCAGTCTATAATCACAAGAGTTGACGATCATGACGCATCTGTAATCTATAGCGGCGGTTGGTACCGTACTGTTCCTGACGGTTATGTTCATTTTAACCGCACCATTTCCCGCTCGGAAGGCGAGGACGCTAAGGTAGCGTTCAGCTTTGTGGGTAGTCATTTCGCAATTGTAGGTCAGACAAGTCCGGCTACTATCGAGGTGTATGTTGACGGCAAGCTTTTTGAGACAGCGGAAGTAACCGCTACAAAGGCACGACAGTGCAGTTATCATGCGGATCTTGAGAGTGGCAAGCACGATATAGTTATCAAGGTGATCAGTGGTAGTTTCACCATTGATGTTATTGAATATTGATTTCAGGAGGGATTTTATGAAAAAGACATTAAAGCTTATAGTTATCACAGCGCTGCTGGTATCTTTGCTTTCCGGTTGTAGCTCGGACAATGAGGCATCTGCATCTGATGCATCTCAGCAGACAACGACTACTGCTACCGAGACCGCTCTGGTAACCGAAGCAACACAGGTATCTACTGAAGCAACAGAGGTTTCAACTACTGTTGAAGAGCCTCAGGAGGAAGTTGCCGAAGAACCTGAGTTTTTTACCGTTTTCAGCGCTGATAAGACAAGCATGGGCTGCCTTACATATGAGGGTAGCACAGGTACTTGGGCACACCTCATCAATCCATATAACAGTGCATCTTTGTTTGAACCTGTATCCTCGATGAAGTCCGGTACTGAGAATATCGTGATCTGCTTTAATGTCAGTGGCGTTCTGTCTGAAATGACAACTTTCTGCGGACTTCTCGCATACGGAACCGGAGAGGACGACGATGAGCTTCAGGTCTGGAGCAACGACACCTATAACGAGCTCTGTGGAGAAGACTTTGAGTTTGTTATAGCCGAGGACGGTTATTATGAGATGACAGTACCTGTTGCAAAGCTCGCTGAAGGCCTTGACTATTGGGAGGGCCTTGATTATGTTTCGATTGTTGAGGTAGCATTCTTCGGTGCTGAAAAGACTGATGAAGCAGGCGAGTATCTTGAAGTGCCTCTTGACGGACTCGAGTTCGAATTCCTTGGAATCAGAGCTGAATAAGTCATGTGCCCATGGACTATGATCAAAGGAGGATAACAATGTTAAGATTAAAAAGAGTGTTGTGCTGTATACTATGTGCACTGATTGTGACATCAGCAGGCGGTTGTTCGGGAGAAACAGCGTCGACATCGGTTGAAGAGAGTGATACATCAGCAGCTGATACTGACGCTTCCACTAGCGCCAGCACAGCAGAGAGTCTGCAGACAGAAAATACTGAGCCCGAAGATACAACGCCTGCGATAACACCAGATGATGTTACACTTGACGGACAGGTAAGAGTATCGCCGCTTAAAGCTTCCACGACAAATGGCGGTAGCTTTGAGGGTTGGGGTACAAGTCTTTGCTGGTGGGCAAACAGACTGGGATATTCCGACAGCCTTGCACAGCAGGCAGCAGATCTTTTCTTCAGCGAGTCAGGGCTAGATCTCAACATAATGCGCTATAACATCGGTGGCGGTGATGATCCGTCCCATAACCACATCACACGTACCGATTCTGAAGTCCCCGGCTGGCTGGTGCTTGATGAAACAACAGGTGAATATGTTTACGACTATGATGCCGATGCAAATCAGCTGAATGTTCTGCGTCGTGCTGCAGAGGCTGCTGGCGAGGATGCTTATGTGGAGGTGTTCAGCAATTCTCCACCTTATTTCATGACAGTGAGCGGCTGCTCGTCAGGTAATTTCAGCGCCGTTGAAAACAATATTCGTGAAGATGCATATGACGAAGTGGGCGAATATCTCGCTCATGTTTCAGCGTACATAAATAATCATCTCGGTATTGAGGTTGACAGTATTTCGCCAATGAACGAGGCTGATACCAATCATTGGGCGGCGTACAGCAATAAGCAGGAGGGCTGTCATGTTGACGCAGGTGAGGCGCAGTCAACTCTTGTTATCGAGACAGCGAAAGCAATGGAGCGATACGGCCTTGGTGATGTGACAGTCGTTGCAAGTGATGAAACAGCTCCCGATAAGCAGATAGTTGAATATGAAAGCTTTTCTGCGGAGGCTCTTGCCGAGATCGACAGGATAAGCACGCATACCTATGGAACGACAGGCATTGAGCAGCTAGGTGCACTTGCGAAAAAAGACGGCTTCAACCTCTGGATGAGCGAGGTTGACGGCAGCGGTACATCGGGCGAAGAAGCTGGCGAGATGGGCTCAGCGATCTGGCTTGCTCAGAAGATCATCTATGATATCAATAAGCTTTCGCCGTCGGCATGGGTGATGTGGCAGGTAGTGGATAATCACATTTCCGAAAGCGGCTATAACGGCAACAAGGATTCGGGCATGCCCGACATTACAGGCGGCTTCTGGGGCACTGCAGTTGCAGATCACGATAATGATAAGATCATACTAACACAGAAGTATTACGGCTTCGGTCAGTTTACAAGATATATCCACACAGGCTCGACTATCATACATTGTGATGATAATACACTTGCTGCGTATGATGAAGAGACAGGTGAGCTTACAGTAGTAGCGGTAAATCCGTATGCATCTGATATGACATTCAATTTTGATCTGTCGCAGTTTGCTGCTATCGGTAACACTGTTGAGGTCATCCGTACCAGCGGAGATTCAGCGTCTGGTGAGCAGTGGGCAGAGCTTGATGATATCAGAGCTCATGAAGAAGGATTCGTGGCTGAGCTTAAAGGAAATTCAATTACAACGTTTATAATGAGTGGCGTTGAAATGGGCGAGGTCAGCTACAGCGAGATAATGCTCGAAAATGCCGTGGTTAATGCTCCTGACGCTGTCGATGGCAATGCAAACCCTGCTGTAAACGTGACCGACGGTGACATGAAAACCTACTATGACGGTGATATCAACAGCTATCTTATCATTGACCTCGGCAAAGAAACACAGTTTGATATCATCGGCTATGCTCCTCGCGAAGGATACGAGGATAAAATGTATATGTGCAGGATATACGGCTCGGTCGACGGTGAGAATTGGGATCAGTTCACTATCCTGAGAGCCGACCCGCTCAGCGGTGTCATGAACCAACTTGTGCTGCCCGAAACAGTAGAATATCGCTATCTTAAATTTGACTATCCCAAGAGCACAGAGAAGAGATCGTTCTGCTGCAAAATTGCAGAGGTGGCTTTATATAAAATAGATTGAAAACTGCAAAGCATAATAAAAAACAAGACATAGAAAAGCGGTCAGGTGGTACTGACCGCTTGTTTTTATTTCAGCTTTAATCCGTCTTTAAAAGCATTGCCTGCCTTAGCGCCGAGCTCAAGATACTCGTGGTTCATTGAGTCGTAAGTGATCGGGCGGAGCTTTGCAGGGTCAATCTTTCCTGCATCGTTGAGTACACTTTCATCAGCGCTGACATTGACGATCTTTCCGAAAAGGTGGCAGGTCTCCTCGTCGTAGCTTATCAGAGTACACTCCAGAGTCATCGGAAGCTCATCAATGACAGGTGCGTCAACGAGCTCGCTCTTAGTGACATGGAAACCACATCTTGCAAGCTTATCCGGAACATCATTTGCAGAAACCACGCCCACATAGTCGCATTCAACAACATGAGCAGCGTCTGCCATGCTGACAGTAAAAGCCTTTCTTGCAAGAATGTTCTTTGCGGTCTTGTGTGAAGAATCGAGACAGATAAATATCTGATCTTCCTCACCGATGCCGCCCCATGCTGCGTTCATGGCGTCAGGAACACCGTTTTCGTCATAGCTTGCGATAATGAATACTGGCATAGGGTAGAGTATAGGCTTTGCGCCGAAGTTTTTTCTCATAGTTAACCTCCAATAATATAGTTATAGTATATAGAGTATAACATATTATTCATGAGAAATCAACTTGATAATAAGTCCTTTTTAAATCGTCATTGCTCAGCGATTCCAACAAGGGCTTCAATAAACTCGGGATACTTGAATTTGCTGATCGATCTCATATATTCTCCGCCCGGAGTATCCCAGAGAACAGGGCATATTTCTCTGCTATATGCGGCATTTGCTACGTCCATCATCCACTGCTCACGGGTCTCACGCGTCTTATTCGAACCAAAGCAACCAAATTCGCCTACGATTACGGGAATATCCTTGCTTATGAAATGCTCTGTCAGCATATCAAACCACATGTTGAGCTCCTCATAATCCGCGTCACTGCCCCAGTCGGTACGTGCTTTGCCCCAGTCAGCGTCCTGTGTCAGAAGGGTAAGGGTAGAAGGACCGTAATAATGCACCGAAACAGCCATGCGGTTTGCAGGGTCGTTCGGCATGATGAACATAGGGTCACACGCTCGCTCGACTGATGTCCAATATGACGCGATCAGCAGATGACGTTTCTCGTTGTTTGCGCCCGAGCCGCGCACTACATCAACAAATTTCTGATTTATTGCATTGAATATATCGTATGCTTCCTGCTTGCCCTCTGTGCCTGCGTACTGATTCCATATCCCGTCAAAGCCGACCTCGTTCATGGATTCAAACATCAGCTTTTCGCCATACTTGTTAAATCGCTTGCATATCTGTGTCCATACGTTCTCGTACACCTTCATCGCCTTATCATAGTCCTCGGGGAATCTTTCAGACCAGCCGTCATGGTGGGAGTTCAGGATACAGTACATACCGCTGTCAAGTATCCAGCCTACTACTTCTTCTATTCTGTCAAGGAATGCAGGGTCGATATTTCCGTCGGGATCCATAAGACTAGCCCAGGAAACGGGAAGTCGCATTACCCCGAAGCCTGCGTCGGCATAACCTTGTATCATCTCCTGTGTTATGGCAGGACTGCCCCATGCCGCTTCAACATCGCGTGGTGTGCCGCCTGTTGAATACCAGTCGCCCATGCAGTCATAGGTATTGCCAAGGTTGATTCCGACCCCCATATCGCGTACATACTCCATTGTTGAACGTGTGCCCATATCGAGCAGAGGAACAGGGTCCTCAACGTCAGTAAAATCGATGTTATCCATATCTTCGGTGATGCCATGAAGCTCGTTTGCGATCGTTCTTATGATCTTTCTGTCCTCTCCTGATTTAATGCGATATTCAGTGCGTGAATAGTAGTTGTCATTTACGTCCCATATTACAGGTACAAACCCGTTTATCAGAAGTGTTCTAAGAACATAGTCAACACATTC
>JAZNWG010000151.1:0-7308 GCA_045593225.1 Oscillospiraceae bacterium | reverse complement strand
AAAGGCTCGGTGTTCGAGCCTTTTTTATGTTAATTTTCGCTTTTCAGCAGCTTTTCGTAATCCTCGACAGGGAGCGGTCGGCTGTAGTAATAGCCCTGTACTATCTCGCAGCCGAATTCTCTGAGCAGGTCTATCTGCTCCTTGCTTTCGGCACCCTCGGCAAGACAGGTGAAATCAAGGCCTCTTACCATGGTGATTATGTGCCTGAGCATGGTGCGGCTGTTCTGCACGGATCCACGATCACTTATCTTATCCACAAAGGATTTGTCTATCTTTATGGTGTCTATCGGCAGTGAAGTCAGCAGCGAGAGTGAGGAATAGCCGGTTCCGAAATCGTCCATTGATATTTTAAAGCCGTTTTCCTTGAGCTGCGTGATCACCTCTACCATCTGCTCCTGATTGTCGGAGTTCGCGCTCTCAGTCAGCTCAAAATCTATCAGCGAGTGATCCACGCCGTAGGAATCCACGATCTCGGTAAGGTGCTTTGCCAGCTCGGGCTTACCTATGCTCTTTCTGGAGAGGTTGACCGAAACAGGGTAAAGGGGCAGCCCCTCTTCTTCCCATTCTTTCAGTTGAGCACATACCTTTTTCAGCACGATATCATCAAGCTTGCTTATAAGTCCGCCTGTTTCAAATATCGGAACAAACAGTCCGGGGCTGAGCAGCTCGCGGTTGTGATAGCGCCATCTTATCAGAGCCTCTGCACCGTGCAGGGTTTCGGTGTCAAGCTTGTATTTCGGCTGGAGATAAACAAGGAATTCGTCATTTTTTATTGCGGTGTCAAGGTATGTCTTGAGCTTTACAGACCAGTCGAGGCGGTCATGCATCTCGTCAGTATAAAACAGCACCTCGGTCTCATAAGCCTTGGTTCCGAGCCTTTGCACCTGCTTTCCTGCGTCTGCAACTCTGTCTCCGAGCAGGAGCGTGTTTCGCATGGGAACAACGCCGCATCTGTAATAGATACGGTAATTCTTGTCCTCGTTCAGGGCGGAAATGCCATCAAAGAATTCGAGCAGCTTCTGACGGGTCTCCTCCTCCGGCATATCCTTTATCATCATTGCAAAGTTATCGTTGTCGCATCTTGCGCTGTAATATATCCAGTCCATTTCGTTCATATGCTCCACTATGCGCGAAAGCACCTTGTTTGCGGTATCGTGGCCGTAAACTATATTCACCGCATTGAAGTCCTTGACATCGAAATGAACGAAGGAAAAGTCCTGAATACCTTTAAGCCCGTAGCCTGCGATGACAGGCCAGAGATAGCTCCAGTTATAATGCCCTGTGAGGAAATCGCGGTAAGCAGAGTTATACAGGCGCTTTTCTGTTTCTGTGGACGGAGTGGGTGTTGTGAAAAAATCCTCGGCAGAAACAGGCTGGACCTGCACCATGATCCTGTGGGATTTATTGAGCGTGAATATCTGTATAAGATCGGGCTGTGGCATGGCCCTCAATGTGTAACCGTGGAAGAATACGCTTTCTATATTGTTTTGCAGTTCCTCGATAGCGCTGCTTATTTTTTCCTTGCTATTATCATCGTCCATCAGCAGTCCCGATACCAGAAAGCTGCCGGGGAGCATAATGCTGGGCAGATCCTGCGGGTACTGTATACGCTCGTCATTGGGACGGAATTCTATTCCCAGCACCTCTTTCATGCTTTCGCCGTCTTTTATTATAAACAGACCCGGGCAATCGTAGGTTCCGAAGGCTCCGTCATAGGCAGCGATAGCTGCAGGGAGTTTTCCATGCAGATAGTCGTGCTTTTCCTCGACGGTAGGCTGAATATAATACATAAGCCTGTCAGGCTTGTAAATGCGTCCGCTGATAATATCCATAATGCCCTCCGTAGTATTATTGGTTCTTATCGCTATTTTTGATTTTTTGTTAACAGAACGACTGTTTCAACATGCTCCGTAAACGGGAACATATCAACAGGCTGTATCTTGGTTGCTTTGTATCCCTTGCGGGTCAGGAAGCCAAGGTCACGCGCGAGCGTTTCGGGGTTGCAGGATACATATACAACGCGCTTCGGGGCGAGCTTTATAAGGCTTCTCAGGAAGTCAAGGCTGCAGCCTGCGCGCGGCGGATCAGTGATGACTACGTCCGCCTTTTCGCCTACCTCGGCCATATCCACCATGAATCTTCCCGCGTCGCCACAGAAGAACTGAATGTTGTTTACGTTGTTTGAGGCGGCGTTGTTTTTTGCGTCCTTGACAGCGTCCTTGTTGAGCTCAACGCCTATGACTTCCCCTGCGTGTTTCGCCATAATAATTCCGATAGTGCCTGTGCCGCAGTATGCATCAATAACGCGCTCGCCGCCTGTCAGCGCCGCAAATTCCACAGCCTTGTTGTACAGCACCTCGGTCTGAATGGGATTGATCTGATAGAACGATTTCGGGCTTATCCTGAACGTAAGTCCGCAAAGCTGCTCCTCGATGTAGCCGCTGCCGTACAGCACCTCGCTCCTCTCGCCGAGAACAAGGCTGGTGTGCTTGTCGTTGATGTTGCGCACTATCGTGGTTATGTCGGGGTGACGCTGCAAAAGCGCATTTATAAACGAGCGCTGCGACGGGAAGGCACCCGAGGCCGTAACCAGCACCACCATTATCTGACCGCTGAGAAATCCGCGCTTTACCAGCACATGGCGAAGAAAGCCTTTCATGGTGACGTCATTGAAGGGCTTCATCTTGAAGCTTGCAGCAAGCTTTCTGATGGTAACTATTATTTTATCAGCGATCTCGTCCTCGATAAGGCAGTCGTCAACAGGAACGATGTTGTGCGTGGAGGACTGATATACTCCCGAAATGATCTTTCCGTTCTTCATTCCGAACGCAGCCTGCACCTTGTTGCGGTAGTGGTAAGGCTCGGCCATTCCTATGATCTCATCAACATGGCAGAATCTGCCTAAAAGGCGTATCACCTTGACCTGCTTGAAGCTCAGCTGCTTTTCGTAGGTCATATTCTGAAGCTGGCAGCCGCCGCATTTTTTGTAGTTTGCACAAAGGCTCATCTTATTCTCCTTGTTGTCATTTTATCATTATTATAATTATAACCGATTTCGCGGCATATTTCAACATCTTTTGTAGCTGTGTCTGTTTTTTGAAAAAAGTTATTGACAAAAGTCGCTTATTGAGTTATAATTTTTATATGGAATTTGCAAGTTTTTTAATAAATTATTGCATAAATTTGTGTAAATATGACAATATATTACAGTTTTCTCGAAAACGGCCTCCTTGTTGTCAGCGCACAGATATGTTCCTGAATCTCCTAAGGAAAGGATAATATGTTATGAAAAATCTTAAGGTGTCTAAAAAGTTATTGGTAGCATTTGGCGTTATTAATGTTCTTATGCTGGTTATTGCTGTGTTTACATTTACAGCATTCCAGACAGTAAGCGGACTGGTAGATAACTTCTATACAGAAGCTTTTGCCGATGTTCAGCTTGCAGATGAAATGTTGCTTGATATAAATGTTACAGCAAAGGAGATGCTGAAGGCATCTTCTACTACTGATACCGCTTTGACTAAGGAGTATCTGGCAAATGCTGCAACATCCATGAAGGATATGGAAGAGGCTGTTGCTAAGCTGAAGCTTCACTATTCAGGTGATATGGCTGATGTAGAGACCATCGAAGCAACGATCGAAGAGGTAAATGCTACTATTCAGCATTTTGAAGCAAGCGCACTCTCTCATGATGTAGAGGCTGCATACAAGATATATGAGAGCGAGCTTATGCCTGAGCTCCAGAAGATACTGGCTGCTGCAAACAGTATTCATAATTACGAAGCGGATAAGGCTGCCGATATGCATAGAGAGACCCTGAGCAGAGCAAGCAATACAGGTATTATCATAGCTGTTATAGCGGTTATTGCTGTTGCTTTAAGTACAGTTCTTTCTCTTATGATTACAAAGCTTATCCTTAAGGGCATCAAGGAAGCGCGTGAAGCTGCTGAGAAGATGGCAGAAGGCAACTTTGATGTTACTATCGACTATACTTCCAAGGACGAGCTTGGCGAGCTTGCTGATTCCATGAGAAAGCTGTCTGCTCGTACCAATGCCGTAGTTGGCGATATCGATTATATCCTCGGTGAGATCGCACAGGGCAATCTTGATGTACATACCCAGCAGAGAGAAATGTATACAGGTACATTTGAGAATATCCTCAACTCGATGCGTAAATTTGTACGCGGACTTAACGAGATCATTACTCAGATAGGCGTTTCCTCCGATCAGGTCGCAAGCGGCTCTGATCAGGTGGCTTCTGCTGCTCAGGCTCTTTCTCAGGGCGCTACTGAGCAGGCTTCCTCCATTGAGGAGCTTTCCGCTACCATCAGCCTTATCAACGACATGATCGCAGCCAATGCTGTGGAGTCTACAAATGCGCGTGATAAGACAAATGACGCAGGCGCAGAGATGGGCGAGGCAAGCGGTAAGATGAACGAGCTGGTTGACGCTATGAACGAGATCAACGGCTTTGCTGCACAGATTCAGGATATCGTAAAGACTATCGAAGACATCGCATTCCAGACAAATATCCTTGCGCTCAATGCTTCCATCGAGGCTGCAAGAGCAGGCGCGGCAGGCAAGGGCTTCGCAGTTGTTGCTGACGAGGTAAGAAACCTTGCAGGCAAGTCCGCAGAGGCTGCGCAGAACACCACCGTTCTTATCGAGAACACCGTTTCCGCAATCGGCAAGGGCAGCGGCCTTGTTACGGAGGTTGCTGATAAGATGGAGAACGTTGCTGCGGCAGCAGGACAGGTCGCAGTCATCAACGAGAAGATCGCAAGCGCTTCGCAGGAGGCTGCAAGCTCCATCAACGAGGTCACTGTCGGCGTAGACCAGATCTCCGCAGTGGTGCAGAACAACTCCGCAACAGCAGAGGAGACCGCAGCGGCAGCAGAGGAGCTGTCGGGTCAGTCCGCAATGCTGAAGGAGCTTATCGGCGTATTCAAGCTGAGAGAAGCAGAATGATCATAAATTCCCCGAGGTCGCCCTCGGGGAATTTCAGGTATTGACAAAACGCTATTTGTGTGTTAGAATAAAACAACAATAAAAATACCCGTGGGGGAGTAGCGGCGCGATGCGCGGCAAGTCAACATACTGGCCGAAAGGTCTGGCTTGTCTTAATCAGCAAGACTCATGTGTAGCTAAGGGATAGCTATGCATGATGATGTTAAAATCAACGACTCAGGCATGGTTTTACCAGAGCTTGGGTCTTTTTTGTTGCGGACAGGCATAGGATAGCATTAGCTATCCGAGAAAACGGAGGATAAAGAAATGTCATTAGTAGAGCTTTTTCTGATCGCGGTGGGACTTTCTATGGACGCGTTCGCGGTGTCCATCGGCAACGGCACAGTCATCAAAAACAGGAAAAAAGCAATGTTTGCTGCGCTTATGTTCGGTATTTTTCAGGCGGGAATGCCGCTTATCGGCTACTTTTTAGGCTCGGCGTTTGCGGAGTTCATCACAAGCTATGCGCCGATAATCGCGCTTGTTGTGCTCGGTATAATCGGCGGTAAGATGATGATCGAGAGCATAGGCGAGCTTCGCGCAAAGAAAAAGGGCGAGGAAGCAGAGCTTCTTAAAGAGCCGGGGATCCCTGCTATCATGGTGCAGGCAGTCGCAACCAGCATTGACGCGCTTATGGTAGGCGTAAGCTTCGCCGCAATGAGCGTGGACATCGTTCCTGCGGTACTCTTCATCGGCATTGTGACATTCGTGATAAGCCTTATCGGCGTCCTCGGCGGAGTTAAATTCGGCCAGCTCCTCGGCGCAAAGGCGTCGCTGCTCGGCGGCGCAGTGCTCGTCTGTCTTGGCTTGAAGACGTTTATTGAGGGTATGTTTTTCTAGTCGGGAACGCCCGACAGCGAATTCCGCCTTTGGACAGCTCGCGATATGCGCAAGCCGCAAAACGGCGGGTCACACTTCACGAAATGCAATACTGATCATTAACCAACAAAAGACCTGAGAATTTAATTTCTCAGGTCTTTTTGTTATCTGTCAATAAGCTTTGGTATCATGCTATCCGTAGCTGTCGGTGCAGGCTCTGCGGGATTATCCTCGGGCGTTTTTCTTTCTGGTGTTTCGGGCGGGAGGTTTTTCATCGAAAGCCCGAACAGCAGAGCGGCTAAAGCGTGGATAAGATATGGCACAAACAGCCACCAGAGCCTATCACTGATCGTATACATCAGATCATGTTCCTCAAGCAGTCTGCACATAAATATTTCGCTGAACGGAATAAGCAGCATGGACACTGTATTTACAATAATACCGAGCTTTTTGCTGCGCAGTGCCTTTTCGTACTCGAGAGCGTATGTCAGTCCGCTGACAGCATAGGTGAAGCCCTTTATTATAGCGATCATTACAGCGGCGACAACCGCAAAGCTAAGCATGATGACTGCAGCGAGAAGAAACAACGGTAAAAAAACCAGCACTGTCATAAAATAATCCATGGATGTGACATTAAATGCTCCTAAAAAATCGCCTATAAAGGTCAGCGCGACCTGTATCAGGGCAGCAAGTGCCAGAAAAGCGTTGAATACTATTCCGCCGATTCCGAAAATACAAGCATATTTGAGTTCCTTTTTTGCAAGAATATATGCGACAGGAATGGAAAGGTCAGTCAGGAGCTGCAGTGCGCCGACAATATAGATCCACCATTCGGGGCGGATGTGATCCATGTAGTTTATTCTGCTGTATGCAAAGCCTGAATTCGCTGCGTCAAAGCAGTAGATATTACACCATATAAGCGCCGCAGTACCGATAAACGCAAGCAGCACAGCGCAATAGTACAGTATAGATCTATCAGGTATATACAATCTGCCTTTTTCCATAGTCGCGGTCCTTTTTGTCAGTCCTCGTTGCCCTTAAGCTTTCTCGCAAGCAGCGGCGAATACTTGTTCCTGAACTCCTCAAATCTGCCCTCGTCCAGCGCCTCTCTGATGCGCTCCATGAGGGTGTTGTAGAAGTAGAGGTTGTGCTGTACGGCAAGCCTGCCTGCAAGCTGCTCGCCTGCCTTGAACAGGTGGCGGATATAGCTGCGGCTGAAGTTGCGGCAGGTGGGGCAGTCGCACTCAGGGTCGAGGGGACGCTCGTCCAGCTTGTAGCACTCGTTTGTCGCGTGCATGATGCCGCTCCACGTGAACACGGTAGCGTGGCGCGCATTTCGGCTGGGCATTACACAGTCGAACATATCGATACCGCGGTACACGCCCTCGATGATGTTAGAGGGAGTACCGACACCCATAAGGTAGCGCGGCTTGTTCTCAGGCGCGTAGGGAAGCACCTCATCAAGGATATGGTACATCACCT
>JAZNWG010000150.1:0-3763 GCA_045593225.1 Oscillospiraceae bacterium | reverse complement strand
TTTGAAACAGACGTCGACCTTTCCTCAGCGGGAATGTATACCCTTGACGAGGAAACCGAGGATTACCTCATGAAAGTTGATAAAGAGGTCACCATCACTGTTCTCAATTCCGAAAGTAATTTCGAGGCAGCAGGAGAGCCTTACAAGCAGGTAAACGAGCTGCTCAAGAAGATGCAGCTTGCAAATCCTCTTCTCAAGCTCGAGTACAAGCAGCTTGATCAGAATCCCGCTTATGCTTCGCAGTTTACAGGTGAGACTATCGCTGATAACTATATCGTTGTAGAGTGTCCGTCAACAGATCAGCACAAGATACTCATTGATAACGACAGCAGCGGCAACGGCTATATCTCGATCGATACAGAAGCTTATTATAATGCTTATTATGCTGCATATTATTCAGGCGGAAGCTTTGATCCTTATGATTACGTTTACTCCAACATCGAGCAGGAGGTAGTTTCTGCGCTGATGTTTGTGACTAACGACGATCCCGTCCGCGTAGCGTTCACAACAGGCTATGAGGAGGGCGACAGCAGCGCGCTTCAGGAGCTCCTTGATAAGAACGGTTACAGCGTTGAGACCATCAATCTCATGCAGGTTGAGGCTATTGACCCCGGGATCGACTTTGTGGTAGTTTATGCTCCAATGATGGATATCGACAACGATAACCTTACAAAGCTTGATAAGTTCCTTGATAACGGCGGCGCATTCGGAAAGAATATACTTTACTTTGCGTCCGCATATCAGTCCGAAACTCCCAATATCGACGCTTTCCTTGCTGATTGGGGAATGTCGGTTGAAAGATCTCTTGTAGGTCAGAGCGACGGAAACTATGTGTTCACTTACTATGATCAGGAGAGTTATGCATACCTGTACGGATATCTGCAGCAGATATGCGACACCAACTACGCAGGCTCGGCTTATAATAACGGTCTGTTCACCTATGGCTCCAATATGCGTCCCGTTGTCCAGCTCTGGGAGGACGGTGCAAGAGGCAGCATTGAGCAGGAGATACTGATGCAGTCTCACGATGGCGCTTTCACGGTACCCTTTGACGCTGATGAGAGCTACGAGGTAGATGCTGCCGAGGTAGGTGTTTATAACGGCGCAATAGTTGCTTACCGCGTTCATAGCAACACTCAGGAGGTAAGCCGCCTTGCAGTGTTTGGCTCTGAGAAGCTCGCAGGAACTATGTTCATGAGCTACAGCAACTCCAATAACAGCAAGTTCTTTATCAATATGTTCAATAACATCTGCGGCAGGGACGAGGGCGTGACTATCACCTCCAAATCCTTTGCAACAACAGGCTTTGATATGACTTCGCAGCAGGCTGATACACTTGCTATATTCCTTTGTATCGTTATTCCCGTAGCAGTAATTGCACTCGGTATCATAATCTGGGTGCGCAGGAGGCACAGATAAATGGCGAAACTTTCAAAATCAACACGCACTATCATTATTGCGGCAGCGGTGCTTCTTGTGCTTGGCGTAGTGCTGGTCATTCTGATGCTCACAGCGCCGTCCGACGAAAAGGACACGTCTGATGGACAGACTACGGAAGCTACGGTTGAAGCATCTGAAGACACCTCTTTCGTCATTACCGATAAAGAGGGTACCGAGGTACTGAAAGCTGAGATAACAAACGCTTATGGCAGCTACACGTTTGACCGCGAATCTCGTATGGTCACATCTACCGATGAAGAGGGCGTTGTTACAACCACTGACGAGTATTACTGGGTCAGCGAGCAGCTCAAGGGCGCTCCGTCCAATGATACGACCATCAAGGCGTTCATGAATTGCCTTGCAGGCCTTGAAGCGGCAGAGCTTGTTGAAGCAGCTGCAGAGGACCTCGACAAGTACGGCCTTGAAAGCCCTGTTTCCACCGCAACGGTGACCTTTGACGATAACACGAAAAAGACAGTACACTTCGGTATCACAAACCCTTCGGCTACAAGCTATGTTTACTGCCGAGAGGACGGAAGCAACGATGTCTATATGGCGAGCTATTATTCCACAAGCAAGGCATATTCACCCATAACCGACTTTGTAAGCCTTTCTATTACTGAAAGCTACAATACAACTGAGCCCGCCGAGCTTGATTATTTCATTATCGAGCGTAAGAATCTCGCAGAGCCTATTGAGATATCGTATATGTACGATGTTCAGGAGGAGGCTGAGAAGGAAGATTCCATTGTCACCACCTTCAATTCACATCGTATCACAAGTCCGATAGTTGCTGAGGTGGATTACACTATAGGACAGACGGCATGCTACGGACTTTACGGAATGTCGGCAAGCTATTGCGTAAGCGTTGCTCCCGATGAAGCTATGTTAGCCGAGGCAGGCATGGACGAGCCTCATTGCAAGCTTACCTTCAAATATGGCGGAAACCGCTATGTCGTAAAGCTTGGTAATGAGATAATCAATATTACCGAGAGCGAGGACGGAACTCCCGATCTCAAAACGGTGGTAGGTTATTACGGCATGGTAGAGGGCAGCGATGTTCTTTATGCGTTTGCAGTAGATTCCACACCGTGGTATACCCTGAGTCTTGAAGAGCTGGTTTCCAGACGACCCGTATCTCCCTATATCTACACCTGCGATGCAGTTGTTGTCACAACTCCCGACAGAGAATACAATTTCATTATCGAAGGTGACGCTGAAGTTGGAAGTACATTCTCGCTTGACGGCACAGAGTTAGATAACGAGAAGTTCAGAGAGCTGTACCAGCATCTGATAAGCTCGATAGGCGAGGAGCTTTACCGTGTAGAGGGCGATTATGAACCTTATGTAACGGTAGAATTCAAGTACCGCGATGAGTATCATGAGGTGTACGGCACAGCAAGCGATAAGATAGAGTTTTATCAGTCCGATGACCGCAAAAATATAATCCGCGTAAACGGCGAGGTGCTGTTCAAGGTTCGTCAGGTATTCACTGACAGACTTATCCAGAACATTGATGCTCTGCTCAACGGCGGTGAGCTTGAGCTCAACTGGTAATTATTTCGCAGAGAACTCTGCATATATACTATCCTCTGTAACAAATTTGCTCAGCAAATTTGTTGCGCCGCTATTGCGGCATACAAAACCAAAGGCTTTGTGAGGATAGTATGAACGGCGGCTCTTGGCGGCTTTGCCGCCGCTCGTCAAATTTATTGACGAGTATTGCAAAATTGAAATTTTGCAATAGAGCCTAGTATAATATGAAATGACGGAGGTATTAACAATGGCTGAGAGCAATTTTTTCTATTACAGAGGTTTCCCGCTCGTTCGTAGCGGCAACGAGATGTATTACGGAAGCATGGGCGACAAGTTTGTAACTAAGCTTACCGTTCGTGAGACTGCTAAGATCCACGACGAAGAGGTTCCCACCAAGGTAATGGTGCAGCTCGTTCCCACAGGTACAGAGGCAGTTGACCTAACAAAGATCAGAAAGGGCGAGATGTCAAGCCTGTACGAGGCTCTTGATACCGCCTATGTATGGCTCGCTAAGGAGCTGTTCTAAAGCAAATGACAGACCTCCCTCAGTCAGGGAGGTCTAATTCTGTTTTATGCAAAAAAGGTATTGATTTTTTTGTCGAATGGGTGTATAATTATTTTATCGTGTGCCGCAGGATAAATACGGCAGCAAAAAAACATATTCGGAGGACACAAAAATGGCAGAAATTCTTATCGAAACATCGGCACGTCACGTTCACGTTACACAGGAAACACTCGAGATTCTGTTCGGCAAGGGTCACGAGCTTACAAAGAAGAAGGACCTTTC
>JAZNWG010000149.1:0-4407 GCA_045593225.1 Oscillospiraceae bacterium | reverse complement strand
AACAAAAAGATATTCACCATGTATAAGTTCAAGTCGATGCGTGACAGCAATACCTCTGACACAGCATGGAGCACAAACAACGATCCTCGTAAGACCCGTTTCGGCGCGGTGATACGAAAGCTCTCTATAGACGAGCTACCGCAGCTTGTAAATGTGCTGAAGGGCGATATGAGCCTTGTCGGACCGCGTCCCGAGATACCGTTTTATGTCGATACATTCAAAAATGAAGTTCCTATGTACATGATAAAGCATCAGGTAAAGCCGGGAATAACGGGTCTTGCGCAGGTGAACGGCTTCCGAGGCGATACTTCGATAAAGCGAAGAATAGAGCTTGATGTCCAGTACATAGAGAACTGGAACATTTTCCTTGATATATCTATACTCTTTAAGACCGTTTTCCGTGTAGTCAATAAAGAAAAGCTGAAATACAGCGAGAATGAAGAAACAATGGATAAAAAGGAGCAGATCAGTGATAACGAAAAACAAAAAATCAACGCTTGATTATACAGCGCTTGTGATATTTTTCCCTGCGGTAATAGCGCTTGCCATAATTCCCACGCTTATGCGTGCAACTATGATCGTTTCGGATTCGCTGCTTATGCGACAGCTTTTCAATGACTTGGAAAGCGAAGTGGCAGGCGAATACATCTACGTTGACTTTTTCTCTCAGATAAAGGGATTTGCCGTTGTGGTCATTGCGGTGATCATGTTGGTATTGGCGCTGTTTTGCTGCCTATACCTTTTCAAAGGCATAGAGAAACGAAGCCTTGTGTACGTCGGCGCGTCTGTGGTATATGTTATAATGACGCTCGCCTCAGCGCTCGGCTCCAAGTATGACGATATCGTGTTTTTTGGCGTATATAATCGTGCCGAGGGCTTTTTCACCCTTGCGTGCTATTTCGTGATGTTCCTCTTTACGATGTATGCATTCAAAAAGTCTCAGAATTTCAGCGCCCTGGTGATCGCGCTGATGATATGTACGGCTGTGAACCTTGTTATCGGTCTGTTCCAGTATTTCGGAAACGATCTGCTGAATTACGACTGGTTCCAGAACCTTGTTATCGGCTCGTCTATGAAGGACGAGATCACTCTGAATACAGCTATTGCTACCGAAAAGCAGAAGATGTACGGCGCGCTGTATCACTACAATTACATGGGAAGCTTTGCGGGAATGATAGTGCCGCTGTTTACAGTGCTGGCATTTACAAGCAAAAAGCTCGCCTATAAGATCGTAACGGGACTTTTTGCGCTGATCTCTGTATTTATGCTGCTGGCAGGCGAGGCAAGAAGCGGCTTCGTTGCAGTTGCAGCGGCGGCTGTTGTTGGTATTATAGTATTTGCGCGTGTGCTGATACGCCGCTGGAAGATAACTGTTTCGGTAGTAGCGGCAGCGCTTGTTGCTGTAATCGGTCTGAACTTCGTCACAGACAACGCGATATTCGCACGTTTACCGTCGCTGTTTGAGGACGTGGTGAGCCTTATTGCTCCTGCGGAGCAGACCGATCTGCTGGATAGTCTGCCTGTCCGCGAGATAACTCACAACGAGGACGGCAGCGTTTCATTCGCATCACAGACAGATGTGCTGACTATGGCGTTTGACAGCGAAAACAAGGAATATGTTTTCACAGATTCCGACGGAAATGAGCTTCCTACCGCAGCCACCGAGTATGGCGTTACGATAGCTGACGAGGATTTCCCCGGACTTAATTTTGAGTTTGTTGCTACCAACGACGAGTTAGAATACAGCGATGGTATATTCGTGTGGTTCAATGACAATGATGATATGCCGCTGCTGTTCCGCTTGTTTAAAAACAATCAGATACACATGATCGATCTTGAGATGGGTCGTCGTGTTGATCCGATAAATGCCGAGGCTATCGGTTTTGAAGGCAAGGAACATCTCGGCTCGTCAAGAGGCTATATCTGGTCGAGAACGATACCTCTGCTTGGCGAGTGTCTTGTAACAGGCTACGGACCTGATACATTTGCATTTGTATTCCCGCAGAACGACTATCTTGCTAAATATGCTGCATATAACGAAGGCTTCTACATTATAGTAGACAAGCCGCATAATATGTATATCCAGATATTCATGAGCAGCGGTCTTATCGCGCTTATCGCGTTCCTTGCTATATGCGTGTTCTATCTGGTGGATTGCTTCAGACTGTATGCGCTGAAGAAGACCTATCGCTCGGAGCAGTGCTTTGGCATCTCCGTAATGCTTGCGATAGTCGGCTATCTTGCCGCGGGAGTGTTCAATGACTCGGTGGTGTCAGTCGCTCCCGTGTTCTGGATACTCCTCGGAACAGGCGCGGCGCTCAACACCATCAACCGTCGCATGGATAAAGAGGAACGCGAAAAGCAGGCTGCTGCAATCGAAGCTGCGGCGAAGCCTTCCACAAACGAGGCGCCACTTGCTGCAAGCACGCTGGTGGGCATCGGACCTTCGGCTGAAGCAGCGCCCACGGCTGCACCAAAAGCAGTAAACGCGCCGAGCAAGGCTGCGCCAGCACCTGCAAACAAGAAGCCCACCGAGGCCGAGTTTTTGGCTGCGATGGAGCTTCTGATAAAGAATGCGAAGAACTCACCAAACGGTAAGGGACCGAGCGAGGACGAGCTGCTTGCGATGCTGGAAAAGGGAATGAAAAAGCACGGGCAGACGGAGAGCAGTAACAAGTCCTCTGCGCCGAAGCCCGAAGACGAGTAATACGAATATTTCAAAATACCATTTGTGGAAAAGCCCTGATCAAAAATCAGGGCTTTTCTTTCGTACAAGCTGTAATTATTTTTAGCTGAAGCTAATATATTATATCAACAGCTTACATGGAAAGGAGCGCAGTTATGACTTACATAATCACTACTATCGTCCCCGAGGCTTCAAACGTTCAGCTTCGCCTTGACGCCGCGCAGCGGGTATACGAGGAGCTTCTCCGTTACATAAGCAAGGAAGATGAGAGCACAGACTAAGTTCGGGAGGACGTTTAATGACCGCAATTTATGCGAGACAAAGCATCGACAAAAAAGACAGCATCTCGATCGAAACGCAGATAGAAGCCTGCAAGCGTTGCGCCGATGAAGAGTACAGAGTCTATTCGGACAAGGGCTGGAGCGGAAAGAACCTCGACCGCCCCCAGTTCAAAAAGCTTATGGCGGATATACGGACAGGAGAGATAGACAAGCTCGTTGTCTATAAGCTGGACAGAATAAGCCGCTCCCTCAATGATTTCTCCAATCTTATGGAGGAGTTCAAAAAGTATAATGTTGAGTTCGCATCTACTGTTGAGACCTTTAACACCTCGACTGCAATAGGCAGGGCGATGCTCGGCATAATCATGGTGTTTGCGGAGCTTGAGCGCGAGAATATCCTTTTGCGTGTAAAAGACAACTACTATGCTAATGGCGAAAAGGGGCTGTATCTCGGCGGAGTGGCGATATACGGGTTTGATAAGATGCCCACAAAGCTTGACGGTATAAAGACCTCGGTGCTTGTGCCGAACAGCGATATGACCACAGTGGAGTATATTTTCAGTGCTTACCGTGAGGGCGGCTGTTCGCTCGGGGATATCGTGCGTACGCTGAACGAGCAGAATGTCCCCTCGCCTGCGGGAGCTCTCTGGGACAGCAGCAAGCTTAGTCGTCTGCTCAGAAGCCCTGTTTATGTACAAGCTGATATGGAGGTGTACCGCTATTTCAAGGAAAAGGGCGCGCAGATCGCAAATCCCGTTGAAAGCTTTACAGGAGAGCGTGGCTGCTTCCTTTACGGCAAGCGCGAAGCAAACGAGCGCAAATACACCGACGTGCACGATCATGTGCTGTCTATAGGACTGCATGAGGGTGTAATTTCATCTGAAGTGTGGCTTGACGTACAGCGCAAGCTTGACGGAAATACCCAGCTGAAAAAGGGCAGGAGCGGCACATATTCTTGGCTGACAGGTCTGCTGAAATGCGGCAGGTGCGGCTATGCTATGAGAGTGATGTCGGGGACGTATTTCTACTGCTCGGGCAAGGCTAATCATCACGTATGTGAGGGCGTATCGGGCAAGCCTGAGATAGAGGCAGCGGAGCAGGCAGTGTATTCCGAGCTGAAGCAGAAGTTTGAGGAGATACGGGAGCTGCACCCCATGAGCAAAACGCAGACCTCTCCCAAAGCAAACAAGCTGAAGATGAAGCTTGAAACACTGAATTCGCAGATAGACAACCTTGTCTGCAAGATAACCGAAACAACTGCTGCAATAGGAAAGGTGCTTGAAGAAAAGCTGGGCCAGCTTATCTCTGAGCGCGAGAGCATCAAAGCAGAGCTGGACAAGCTCGGTGAGCCGAAGCAGCGCAGAAGCTACGAGGCGGTCATACCGCTCCTGGACAGGTTCCCTGAAATGCCTGTAGAGGTGAAACGGCAGATTGCGGAGC
>JAZNWG010000148.1:0-5960 GCA_045593225.1 Oscillospiraceae bacterium | reverse complement strand
CTGATAATAGAACTTTCCGACACTGCCAAACGAATAATGATTAAACGACACCATATTGTCGCTGCTCATCTTCGTTTCATTCACACTGCCGTCCGGACGAAGAGCATCCCAGCGCTCCCATGTGGTGGTTGCACCGGCATTGACCTGATACATCCAGCCACCGCAGCGCTCATCAAGCAGAAGATCAAATGCAATCTTCTGGTCACCATTATCGCACAGCAGCGGCAGGATATGCTCTGTTGCAAAAAAGCCGGTCTGCATCCCGTCGTTTTTCAGCCGCGCGATAAGCTGACCATATATCTTGTCCCAGAGCTCGCCTTTGGGAATGACCATCTTCAGCGCCATAATGTATGCACCCTGATAATCATCCTTCATGGTACCGTTTTTCTTTACAAACGCTTTTATGTATGCCTTGCGTGTCTTTTCCAGCTGGGCAGAATAACGCGCTGCGTCCTCCGTCTTTCCAAGCAGCTCTGCCGCCCACACCATTATCCGCAGGTCATTTACGATGAAGGCATTCGATACCGGACCATTATGCATGGCCATATACTTGACGTCCTTGCCGGTTGCCAGCCAGTCGCCAAGGCTCGGTGCTATCCACAGATCCTTTTTGCCAAACAGACCGCCCATCTTCCCGGTCTCGCACTCGACAAACCGCTTCATGCAGTCATAGTACTTTCGCACATACTCATCGGTACCATACTGCCAGTAAAGCATCTCTGGCACAATGCAGATGCAGTTGCCCCAGCCAAGCATAGACATGAAGCCTATCCCCTGCTCACCCGGCGGCGCAGGAATTGTCGGGGCAACATATCCGGCTTTGTTTGCAGCCAGAGAATAGCTTATATCCTTGAGGAATTTTGCCCAGAACTGCTCTGTATTGAAATTATATGCGCCGGTCTGCGCAAATACATGACCGTCACCGGTGTAGCCCATTCGTTCATCGCGCTGCGGGCAATCGGTCGGCACCTCTATGTAGTTCGATTTCTGACCCCATATCTGATTACGATTAAGCTGGTCATCAAGAGGATTTTCGCAGGTAAAATCACCTGTGCGCTCCATATCTGAATATATTGCAAATGCAGAAATCAGGCCATCCTCATACTCAACGCCCGAAAGCTCTGCATAGCGGAAGCCCATATAGGTAAATCTCGGGCGATAAACACCCTGCCCCTTGTGATAGATTATTTCCGCCTTTGCCTTTCGCAGATTGGCGGTGTACAGATTTCCCTCGGCATCGAGTATCTCGCCATGACGGAGTTTCAGGCAGTCACCCGTCATCTTCTCGGGATCGATTGATATAAATCCGGCGAAATTCTGTCCGAAATCCAGAATGGTCACACCATTTTGCACTGTAACCGCTCTGACATCCATCTTTTCACGGATTCGGACACACATCGTGCCCTCTTCAATCACTTCCGGAATGTGACCGTCAAACCTTACCGGCTGAAATATTTCCTGTTCGGCTTTTTCATCATATATTTCACCGTCATAGAATCCGGCATATTCATAAGGCGATGCCGTCGCATATACACCTGCATCATCAGAGCAGAAGCAATGAACACCGTTGTCGTCTTCGATTTCAAGAATCCATGACACAGCAGGACGATCACCGTATATCTTCACCTTGTTTTCAAATGTGAAGCGCCCGCAGTACCACCCCTGTGCCAGATACACCTTCAGCGTATCATCACCCGAAAGCATTGCAGTTACATCATATTTCTGATAATGAAGATCTGACGGATAATAAGTAAAACCAGGTGTAAATATCGCGTCACCGATTTTCTTCCCGTTCAGCTCTGCCTCATACAATCCGAGCGCTGTTATGGTCAGCTCGGCGCGTCTGATATTATCTGACGATATTTTCTGCTCAAACACCTCAACCGCACCCTCGCGGTATGGTCTGTCTGTTGCTATAAAGTGCTTACGAAGTTCCATTTCACACCTTCTCATGCAATTAGGGCAGCAGCATAATTCTGCCGCTGCCCGTAAAGTAGTTACGTTTATTATGCTTCGGTCTGTGCGTCTGCTGCTATCTTTGCTTCTATTTCGGGCATCTTCTTGTTAAGACGACCAAGGATGAAAGCGGTAACAGCCAGAAGGATCATCAGACCCATGGGGACAAGGCTGTACATCATACGAATCATGGTGATTGCTGTCTCGGGCTGTGCCACGACGGCATCGCCTTCGGATGCAATATAACCTGCAGCGGTCAGTGCAAAGCCGAGAATCCAGCCGCCGAAGCCCTGGCCGATCTGGCTGCCAAAGCCATTGAAGATTGCACCAATGGATGCGTCCATTCTCGGCAGACCAAGATACTGGTTATAAGTACACAGATCCATCATGACAAGGTTTCCGAGGTAGGATATCGGAAGCATTGCAAAGGAGGTTATAATAGCGCCGATGATAAGCATGGTCATGCTGCTGCCGGCAAAATAGTTGACAACATAGCCTGCGCTTGCAAGCAGCGCACCAATAGCAATGACCTGTGCTGCGCTGAGTTTCTTGAGGAATATCGGGAACAGGAACATGGTCGGAAGCAGCACAAAGCTCATGATGCTCAGAAGACCTGCCTGCGAAATATCACCAACGATGTACTTGAAGTAATAGGACAGTGCGCCGATGCTCTGGATGGTCTGGAAGAAGAACATGATAAGCAGATAGAGCCATGCATAGCCATTCTTGCGAATCATGGTCCAGATATCCTTGAAGTTGACCTTATCCTTGACCTGCTGTGCGTCGATTTCCGGATTTTCCTTGACGAAGATGAATCGAAGCAGACCGAGAACGGTCAGCGGTACCATGTAGATAAGAATAAGGGTTGTCCAGCCGGAAGCAGATGTTGCAAGGGTAGCCATCAGCTTCGGGAAGGTGAGCGAAACGACCATGGAGCCCATGGTTGTTACAAGACCGCCGTAGGAGGAAACCTTACCGATGAGGGTTCTGTTGTTATCAAATGCACGAACCAGATAAGGCATATTTGCACTTGTGCGGAAGGTATTGAAAACGCCGAACAGGAAGGTATACATGCAGAAGATCCAAATGATCTTTACAGTATCGCTCCAGAAGTTCGGAGTGACAAACATAAGGGTGGTGCAAAGCGTCATACCGATTGCGCCAAGCTCATAAGGACGGGCTTTACCAAGCTTTGTTTTTGTGTTGTCGATTACATAAGCTGCGATAAGGTCAGTGAAAAAGTCGATTACATTACTGATAAGAACGATGTTACCTACAACCATTGGGCTCATTCCGAGGAAGTCGGTGCAGAACATTGCCATGTAGGTTGTAACAATGAGGAATACACCAGCACTGGTTATGTCCGATGATTTCCATGCCAGGAATTTGCCTAAAGGCAGACGATCAGGTTTTGGTGTTTTATTCTTTCCGAAAGCCATGAATACACACTCCTTGTTTTGATTTCAGGATATGCAAATTTATCCCTGTTGTAATCAGTATAATCCAATAGAAGCAAACGACGAACAATAAATTAGCTTTTTATATAATATATTTGCGCTCTTTGTATAATTGGACAAATATATTGTATGATTATCTAATTTGTGATAAAATATTTAAAAAAGCAAAGAAGTGAAAATATGGACAGTTCAAGTGTTGCCATGCTGCGGGAACTGCTTACCTGCGGCACAAACATACCATTGTGGCATTACGATACCGAAGGGCATCTTCTTGATACCAGCTCCGGATTCATCGTTCTTGACAAGATACTCAATTACATCGGCGGAATCCGATACATGACTGAATACGGCAGACAGAACAGCAATCCACTCGTGCTTGGCGGCGATATGGGACTGATGTGGTGCGCTGTATTCGAGCGCGACAGAAACACTCTGCAGGGTATCCATCTCCTCGGACCGGTGTTTAATTCGGAAATATCGACAGGATACATCGAAGAAAGCATAAACAGATACCACATCGACCCGTCATTTCAGAAAAAGTACGTGGAAATCCTCAACCAGATCAGTGTTGTTCCATCGGTAATGTTCCTGCAGTATGCCCTGATGCTGCATTACTGCGTTACCGGCGAAAAACTCGACCGCAGCGATATACAGTTTCAGCCCCGAAACGAAATAATCAGTCCGTTTTCCGCTGATTCTGAACAGCAATATGATAACCGCGCGCAATTATACAGAACCGAACTGGCTCTGCTGCGAATACTGCGCGAGGGCGATATGAATTACAAGCAGGCGCTGGCTGACGCCCATCACCTGTTCGGCGGCTTTCCGGCAAACATGAAGAATCAGATAAATTTTGCCGTTATCAGAGCAACCGGCTTTGCTTCCCTGTGCATACGTGAGGCCATTACGGCCGGAATATCGCCTGACACGGCATACTCTGTCGGCGAAAGCTATATTGAAAGCATGATTCAGTGCCGCACCATAGCGGAGCTTACCTCAATTCTCCTCGCGATGTATGAGGATTTTGTTTACCGCTCCCACAAGCACAGAACAAACCCGCAGGTCTCCAGCCAGATACAGGGCTGTCGTGAATACATAGAACTTCACGCCGAAGAGGAACTGAAGCTGCCGCAGCTGGCAAGGCATATCGGCTATTCAGAATATTATCTTTCCAGAAAATTTAAAAAAGAAATAGGCGTATCCATCAGCACATACATCAGATATGTCCGCATAGAACGCTCCAAGCTTCTGCTGATAAGCACCGGTATGTCGATCTCACAGATTGCCGACTCGCTTCATTTTGCGTCATCCAGCCACTTTTCCGAATCCTTCCGCGAGGTAACCGGCAAAACACCGCAGCAATACCGCACCGAAAAGAATTAGAATACCGATGGAGGTAATTCCTATGAATAAAAAACTTATCGCCATAATATCTTCTGTCATAATCCTGTGTCTGATTCTGACTAACATAGTGTGTGTCACAGATCCATTTTCCAAAGAAGAGCCGAACAAGGATGCAGTCATACCCGTAACCGATGATTATGATTCGTGGATTCCCGATGATTTTGTCGTCTATGATCTTGACGGAAACGAAGTTAAGTTATCCGATATGAAAGGTCGACCGGTGGTTATTAACGTATGGTCAAGCTGGTGCTACGCCTGCACAAAGGAGCTGCCTGAATTTGAGGCTGCATATAAGGAATATGGCGACACCGTTACCTTTATGATGATAAACAGAACCGACGGCACGAAGGAAACCATGCGTTCGCTGACGGTATTTCTGCAGGACAAAGGCTATGAATTTCCTGTTTATTGCGATACCTCCGGCGAAGCATATCGCGATCTGCGGGTCTATGGCGTTCCTATGACCTTCTTTATAGATGCTGATGGATATATCAGATATCATATCTCCAGCGAAATAACAAACGAAGAGCTGATATATGGAATAGAGAAGATCAGCGGTTGATAGGATAAAACAAGTTCACTCGATATAGTGTAAAATAAATATCCCCCCGCATAGCGGGGGGTATTTCCGTTTCGGGCATAGCCCTAATAATACTGGCTGCGCATAAATGCGCTTTAAATCGGCCTGCCAGCCATGCACAGATTACTTACTTACCCGTAAACGGGTCCCTCGGGTCGTACAAGCTTAACTGGTCACACTCTTTGTCTCTTTTAAGCTGATCTGCTATATACGTCTTTATTGCTTTGGTATCCTTTCCTACCGTGTCCACATAGTATCCCTTACACCAAAATTCGCGATTTCGGTACGCATACTTCATATTTCCATACTTTTGAAATATCATTAAGCTGCTTTTTCCTTTTAAGTATCCCATAAATCCCGAAACGCTCATTTTGGGCGGGATACTTAACAACAGATGAATATGATCTGGACATACTTCTCCCTCTATTATCTCTACACCTTTCCATTGACACAACGTTCTTATTATCTCTCTTATGTCGCTTCTCTTTTCTTCAAAAAATACTTTCCTGCGATATTTTGGCGCAAATACTACATGGTACTTACAATTCCATTTTGTATGTGCT
>JAZNWG010000147.1:0-2960 GCA_045593225.1 Oscillospiraceae bacterium | reverse complement strand
GGATTTATAACATAGATCCAGGAGCCTGTTTCGGCTGCTTCTATCTCGCAAAGACGTCCGTCAATGTTCTTGTAATGTTTTATCAATGCGTATCACTCCTTGCTTTTTACGCAAAGAAGCACACCGCAGAAAATACGAGCATATCCGCAGCAGCTTCTTTTGCAATTTTTATAGACAGTCTACTTCGCGCCTGCCCGGGGTCTGCGTTCATGCTCTCACTTCCTTTTTTTCGCCAATTTCAGCGGCAACATAATAATACATTGTTATTCTAACACATTTTTCTAAAAATTACAAGTGTTTTTGAGATTTTTGCGCACATTTAAAGTAAAAACGGACAAAGCCGAGGCTCTGTCCGTTCATTTATTGTGATGTTAGTTTACTGTAGCACCGTCTACCGCGAGCACTGCGCCCGAAATATAGCTTGCCATGTCGCTTGCGAGGAACAGGAATGCATTTGCGACCTCCTCAGGCTCTCCTACTCTGCCCATCGGGATACCTGCAGCAACACGCGCTACCATCTCCTCGGGGAGCGCTGCGACCATGTCAGTTCTTGTAACACCGGGAGCCACCGCATTAACGCGGATATTGAACTTACCGAGCTCGCGAGCAAGGCTCTGAGTCATGCCATTTACGGCAAACTTAGAAGCGGGATAGCCTACTCCACTCTGCTGACCGAACTTTGCCACCATCGAGCTTGTGTTGATAATGCTTCCGCCACCGATCTCCTTCATCATGGGAACAACTGCCTTACAACCGTTGAATACTGCTGTAACGTTGAGATCCATGATATTCTTGAACGCATCGGGCTCGTATGCCTCAATAGGCTCACGAGCGGAGATTCCTGCGTTATTTACCAGTATATCCACCTTGCCGAACTTCGCCTTTACCTCGGCAAAGGCTGCCTCAACAGCGGCATAGTCAGTGAGATCGGGATAAAGTCCCATTACCTCCCACGAGGGTTCCTCAGCAGAGAGCTTCTCCAGCGCCTTATCCACCGTCTCCTTGCGCGAACCGAGAACAGCCACCTTTGCACCGTTTTTCAGAAAAGCCTCAGCAATTGCGAAGCCTATACCTCTTGTACCGCCTGTAATGATAGCAACCTTGTTTTTAAGCATGATGTGATTCTCCTTGTTTTTTTGTCTGTTATTCTAAAATTTTGCTTTACGTTATCCGTATGTAAAGTATACCTCAATATCGCTGGTAACTATACTGAGATCAATCTCCTCAACAGGAATATCAGGGACAGTAGTTATATCAATATAGAGTATCTGATCCTCGTACAAAGGTTCATCAATGGGCATACTCTCAAATCTGAAAAGCTCATAGCCCTGTAGATTATATATAGATCCGTTAAGTTGAACGACTGTCGGAAGATCATCATTACCGTTGATAATCGCCAAAACAGCTGTCAGCGAACCATCTTCGTTTTTATAGATGTGTGAGGGTATTACTCTTATGTCCTCACATAGTACTTTTGATGTAACGCACTGGTAATCAGTCTCGGTATAAACGTCGTAGTTTGCTGTAGGATATGGATAAAGGAACTCATTGATATCCTGCAGAAAAGGATCTCCCTCGTAAAGGAGCGAGAACTTCCAGCCGTCGTCATAATGCTTTAGTATATTAGCCTCGTTTATGAAATCGAAATGACGATACTCGTAAACACTTTCATCCCAATCAATATTGGCATAAAAACAATACAAGCCATAGATATTATCATCATTATAAATAACAGGAGTAATATCGTGCTGTAAAAATACATAATCCTGCATACGATTGAATAATTCTTCGACATAAGTTCTTTGATAAGTGCTATCAAAGCACTCGGCAAATGCAGGATAATTAGGTTCATATACAGCGTCCCACATCTTGTTGAAAGTCTCACTATAAATAGCCACAGCTTCATAATATGAAAGTTCTTCAACAACATCTGTGCTACTGCTACTCTGTTCGGTCAAAACCGATTCGCTGCTGTCGTTGTCTTTTCCCAACAGCAGCACTACAACCAAAACGATTGCAACAACAAGCAGAGCTGCACAGATTCCTACAAAGATCTTAATCAACTTGCTATTGTTACTTGTGACAACCGTAATTCTTGTGTTGTTGTCACCTGCATAATTATTTGTAATAGCTACCGTGTGCTCATCTTTGCCCTCGTACCTTGCTATGGCAAGTTTTATGGCTATAAGAATATCATTCTTCTTGTATTCGCCATTTGCGGGATCAGCAACTACCCAATGTGAAGCAAGCAGATAATACTCGAAATCGCCTCTGAGGGGGGTATCATCGATCTTATAAGGTATAATAGATATCTTCCTTGCACTCGCCAGACCTATCTCTTTAGGTACCTGCGAGGAGCTGCTTGAGTTTTCGCTGTAAATAACAATAAAAGCTTTAGCACCTGTTATAGCATTGTTAATTGCGGTCGCCCAGTCATCACCAGGGACAATATTTCTCGGAGCCATCCAGCAGGAATAACCACTATCCTCAATGATTTCGCAAAGTTTCTCTGCATAAGCCCTATCCTTTGTACTGTAACTGATAAAAATGTCTGCCATAAGGAATTATCACCTCTGCATTACAGTATAACATATATCATAAATAAAAGCAAGGACAATTCAATATTATCCTTGCTTTATTCTCTATCTATCAGTCAAATTGCTGACATCATGTAAACAACTCCATCGTTCCCATTTATCTCACTTACACGCCCCTGTCAAGAAGCAAAAAATTTTCAAAAGTTGGACTTTTGTTGGACTAAAACGCAAATATAATGAAAAAGCCATCTGCGAGAAACCCCACAAATGGCTTTGTTGTGCTGGCTCCCCCGACTGGACTTGAACCAGTGACACCCTGATTAACAGTCAGGTGCTACTACCGACTGAGCTACGGAGGAATAGATAGGCTCAGCGAAAGAAATATTCACTGAGCCTTATTAAGTGTCGGCGCCTATCTATCTT
>JAZNWG010000146.1:0-2833 GCA_045593225.1 Oscillospiraceae bacterium | reverse complement strand
GTGCGTTTATCTCGTTTGTGAATCTGTAGATCTGCTTTTCCATAATGAAACTCCTTTCAAAATATGACTTTAATGTAAAAATATGGTTGTAATTTTGGCGCACCTGTGGTTGGGGCTGAACTCCCCCTCGGGGGAGCAGCTCCTTTCACAGTATGCGTTTATATCGTTGCTAATGCAATTAAACTCTGATGTCGCCTACATCTACCTTGATGTCGCCAACGTCAACTTCGATGTCATCAACATCGACCTCGACTTCAATATCTGCAACCGAGTCAACCGCTTCAACTTCATCTACAAAGTGTACGCTTGAAATTGCAGTCGTCTGTACTGAGCTGTCAACGGTGTTGCTGAAATCCAGAGTAGGCATTTCAGGCACAGCAGGCGCTTCCTTTTCCTTTACCTTATCGGTGATGTTGATACCGCCTGCGGAGATATCAGCGAAGATCTCGTATCTGCCTGTGCCGATAACGACTTCCTCGTTGTCGTTGAGGTCATTCTTGATGCCACCGTAATTTACGTTCACGCCGCCTGCGGATTTGTCGCAGCTGATAGTTGCGTCTGCGCCCTCGGGGAGGTTAAGGTCAAGGTTACCTGCGCTTGCGTTTACAGTAATATCGCCGTTGAGATCGGAGAGGTTTATGTTGCCGTTGCCTGCGGAGAGGTCGATCACGCCCTTGCCGGACAGACCGTAAACGTCGATATTTCCTGCGCTCATATCGATATCGAACAGATCAGTCTTTGCGTTGTAAACGGTGCAGTTTCCTGCGCTGAGAGTAACGATGAGCATATCTGCGGTCATGCCCTCGGGCTGCGCGTAGGTAAGATTACCAGCGCTGAGTTCAAGGTAGACCTCCTCTGCTGCAACATCTATCATTTCGGTGCTGCCTGCGTTGGAGTTAATAACAACGGTGTCGTACAGCTCATCGGGAACATACACCTTTACACAGTCCTTGTTTCCGCCGTCAAACAGCGAGCTGATAAAGCCCATGAAATCAGTGAAGATATGCTGGCTGTGGTCGAGATTCACTATGAGCTTGTTATCCTTTATCTCGGCGCTTACAGACTTTGCAAGGCGCTCGGTGGTGAATATCTTGGTAACATTGCCTTCTGTGGGATAAACAGCGATGTTTGCGATGTTTGTGGTTATCTCGATCTCGTCATATGAGCCTTCAAGCTCGGTGTATTCGCTCACCAGAGTATTGCCTGCAAGAGGATCGGTGCCGAGAACTGCAACGGAGATGCCGAATGCTATAAAACAGAATATGCTGAGTGAGAGGAAAAATGCAATAATATGTTTCATTCCGACACCTCCTTACAGATCATAAATTGCTTTGACATGGCCGATAACGGCTGCCTTGATTATATGGATAAAGCCCTTTACCATCTTTGTCCATACAAGGCAAAGAACGACCGACAGCGAGATAAGTCCGCCGCAAAGGAAAATTCTGCTCAGCAGATGGAATATAGAGGCTCCCGAAAGCTGTGCGATAGAGAAGCCTACCAGACCGAATACAACGACAGTCAGGAAGTGCCAGATGAGAGTTGCCAGAAGCGGAAGCGCCCAGCTGAGCACGAACAGGTCGATACAAAGCTGACCAACGAGCTTAGGTACATTTACATTAGGCTCTCTGCCCTTGATGTCGCTCCACTTGAAGCCGCCCTTGCCATCGTCGTTGTCAACGTGCGGAAGCTCGGCCTTGTGGCTTTCGTTGTGCTCTGTACAGCCGCTTTTCTGCTCGGGAGCGGGCTGCGGAGGCTCTGGAACAGGCGCAGGCTCGGACTTGGGAGCGGTCTTTATATCAGAATCGCTGCTGCCTGTGGGCATCGGGATAGACGAGGGAGCAGGCTGTTCAGCGGCTATGTGCTGAGGAGTGATGACTCTCTGCGGGTCGGTCTGTGTGCTGCTCTCAGCAGGGAAAGGTATCACGGGCAGTACAGCGTGTGTTGAGGTGCTGCCTGTTGTAACTGCGGCGTTTATAACAGGAGTCGCAGAAGCGATGGGAGCAGGCTGCTCGGCTGCGATATGCTCGGGAGTGATCTCGCGCAGTGCCTCGGGCTGCTCTGTGATTATTTCAGTTCTGGGAGCGTCCTCGACCGCTATCTCCTCTGCGGGAGCCTCAGCAGGCTTCGCAATGGAAACGGGAGTGGAGCGTCCGGGCTTTGTAAGGCTTACGTGAGGTCTGCTGTCCTCTATAGCGTTTGCAACGATGCTGTTGATCTTGCTGCTGTCTATGTCGATGTAGCTTCTTGCTATCTCCTTGACATCTCCGAGCTTTGCGCAGGTCTCCTCTTCGGTGTAGCCCTGCTCTGCGCTTGCGCGGAAGTGCTCCTCGAAGTCTGCGAAGATATCCTCGTTGTCCTCAATGCCTATTCTGTGCAGCTCGTTATGAAGATGGAACAGAAAATCGTCCTTGTTCTTAGCTGTCATTATCTAAATCCCCTTTCAGAAGTTCGTTTACACTTTTCACAAATTCAAACCATTCGGTTGCGAGCCTTTGTAGCTCTGTTTTGCCTGTGTCGGTGATCTTGTAGTATTTTCTCGGCGGACCTTCCGTTGATTCTACAATGTAGGAATCTATCGTGTCTGAGTCCTTCAGACGTTTCATCAGCGGGTATATCGTGCCCTCCGTGACCTCCATGCACTGCGAGATCTTGTTTACAAGCTCATATCCATAGCAGTCGCTGCTGTTTAATATAGACAAAACACAAAGCTCAAGCGTTCCTCGTTTAAGCTGAGAGTTCATCAATTACCTCCTATTTGTTTCACACGGTATTTTGTGTCGCAAGGTAGCGTGTGCTTAAAAAACGGAACTTTTGTTCCTTGCTATTATTT
>JAZNWG010000145.1:0-1792 GCA_045593225.1 Oscillospiraceae bacterium | reverse complement strand
CACATTGCTCTGTCCTCATTATAAATAGCCATACTTTCCTCGCGGAGTGCATTTAAACGCTGCTCATACGGAAGCTCCGCGTTAGCCTTAGCTGCTGCAGTCATTCGGCATACAGCATAGCTTAAATTCACAGCAGTAGGACGCGAGGAGCAGAGGTATTCTCCTGTAAGGCGCAGACGCTCCATAAACTGCTCATCATCGGGAAGCTTCTGAGCCAGCACATACATAGCAAAGCCTGCAGCAACGCCTATTGCAGGAGCTCCTCGCACACGAAGATTAAGTATAGCCTCGAAAATATCATTTGCTGTTTCAAGGCGCAGATATTTGATTACGTTCGGCAATAGGGTCTGGTCAAGTATTTCGACAGCCTTGCCGTCGTCGGATAACTTTACTGTAAACATAAATATCTCCGTAAAACTATTGCGGCAAGTACGACCCTGCCGCAAGATGTATTAATTAAAATAAACAAGCTCTGTATCAGCCTTTTCTGTAGGTGCAATCGTCTTTGCAACAAGTACAGGACCTGTTCCTTTGTAAGCGGAGTGCTTTTCGGAAATTATCTCACCGCAAACCTCAACCCACTCGCCGTCGGCAAACTTCTTGCCCTCGGGCGATTTTACAAGTATACCGATTACCGCAATATCATCTGCGCAGCAGGTCATCGCACGGCGCGAGATGACAAAGTAACCGTCTTCGATATTGGAAGCGCGGTAAACAAGGCCTCTGACACGTACATTCTTGCCCTTGTAGCGCGGAGCATTACTCATAATGTCGATATACCACAAGCCGAAATCGTCATGGATAACATCAATAGGGTCAGCCTTTACATCAAAAGGCATATCGTCCTCACCCTGGAAGCCCTGCTCAACACTGCCGTCATTATACTCGAACATCATCTCGATACGGGGATTGAGCGCCTTTGTGCTGCGACGAAGCTTTTTCTTGTCTATCTTATCCTTATCACAGCGATTGAATATAACGATATCAGCAACCGCAATATTATCGGAAAGCAGCTGGCGCATATTGTTCATATACACTTCAAAGCGCGAATGATCGACAAACATGAATATCTGATAGAATATCCAGTTCTTGGGAGCTTTTACTGCCATATTGCGCAGGCTTTATATACCGTTGAACTCGATCATTATCTGCGAGGGCTTGTGCTTTGCGACGAGCGAATTGAGGTACTCCTCGTTGAAGTCGTCCTCGTCCTCAATGTACTCGACAACGCATTTTGCCGACTTCAGTATCTTTTCCTCATACTCGACCTCACCCTCCTCACAGGCGATTATCAGGGTCTTCTGACCTCTGTTGAACTGCCTGTCCTGAATGGTGTCCTGAATAAACGAGGTCTTTCCGCTCTCTAAAAAGCCCGTTATAAGGTATACGGGAAGTTCTGTCTGCATTATTATTCCTCCCGTTTAAACGCCGAAAAGCGCCTTTATCTTAGCTTCTTCAAGCTTTGCGCCTATAACGCACATTCTGCCCGTTACATCGGCAGAGCCTGTGCGCACCTCGTACTCCTCGGGTACAAAGTCAAAGTGATACCACACGCCGTCACCTGCTACGATGCCCTTTGCACGCAGCACTGTACCGTAAGCTACATCGGAAAGCTTTGCGAGAGCCCCTTCAAGTTCGTCCTTTGTGAACTTCTTTGCAGTTTCAATGCCGAATGTGCTGAACACATCATCGGCATGGTGGTGATGGTGATGTTCATGGTCATGACAGCCGCAGGTACAGTTTTCGTCATGCTCATGGTGATGATGGTGGTGCTCATGGTCGTGATCGTGAC
>JAZNWG010000144.1:0-2955 GCA_045593225.1 Oscillospiraceae bacterium | reverse complement strand
CGCTTTTCGTGTGCGGAAGCCAACGCGTCCTCAAGCTCTATCACTGCGCGATTGCGCGGGTCTGTCTTTCTGCCTATCTGCGGAGCGTCAGACTGCGCAAAAAAAGCGTCAGACTTCTTCTTTTTGGGTATCTGCGGTATCTCAGCGGTAGCGCCGCTAAGCTTCGCCGCAGCCTCTATTGATTTAGGCGCGGTGGACTGGCTCGACTTCTTCTGCGGTGCAGTCGCACTGTCAAGATAGCGCTTAGCTGCAACGGAAGCAGGCACTCCGCCCTCGGAAGCCACCTTAGGCTTCGGCTTTGTAAACTCTACCGACACCTTATCGGAAGCGCTCTTTTCAGCCACCTCGGGCTTCATTGTAGCAGGAGAGGGCTTTTTAGGCTCTGGCGCAGGCGCGGTAGGCTTCATAGCCGCAGGTGATTTAGGTTTTGAATTGTTGTAGGTGAACAGCACGCTGTCTGCTGTCTGCGCAGACTTTCCGCCTGTGTTTCTGGAATACTGCGCATTGCCGTCGGACTTCACTCCAAGTGTAGCAGCGGAAGCCTTTTCTTCAGGCTCGGCATTCTTGCGCTGGGGAGTTACCTCGGGCAGCGGACGCTCGTCTATAACGCCCTTCAGAACAGCGTATATTATAAGCGCAAGGCAAGGCAGCACAGCCATCACGCAAACACCCCACGGCGATGTGATAAAGCTGATAAGGCCGCCGAGGATATCGCTGCTCCAGCCTGCTTTACCGACAAGAGCGCGCTCGTTTATCCTGTTCTCGTTGCCGTCAGCATCGGAGACGGTCAGAGTATACACGCCGTCGCTCATGGAGACAGCTTCAAGATAAGCAAGCACAGGCTCGGACTGCTCCTCGTTCTCCTCGCCTTCGGAAACAGTGTACAGGATAAGATTGCCCTCGGTGAGGTCGTAAGGCTCGCACTGCTCCACGATAACGGCAGCACCGCTGTTAAGCCCCTCGAAATCCGAGTGCTCGCACAAGAACATATTGTAGCCGAAAGCGCCCACAAGTCCGCTCGACCCGAACACCACCGACACTATTATCATAAACGCACAAAGGACGAACAGCAGCACACAGACAGCTGTACCGAAGCCTCTCGCAATTTTTCTGCCCATTTTACAAAAACTCCTCTTTTTATACTTGACAAAACACCGAAAAAATATTATAATAACTTTGTTGTTCTTACAAAAACGCACTTATGTTAATACATTATTTAGTATAACATATCCGCAGAGCGAAAGCTCTGCAAAGCGGCGAGAGCCGCATAACTGCGCAAGCAGGCAAAGGATATGTTTCAATAAAAGCAGCGCAATTGCACCAGCAATTGGGACAAGCTGCTTTTATTATAACATATATCGGTGTATTTTGCAAGCAGTTTTTCATTCGCTGGTATAGCTCAGTTGGTAGAGCAACGCATTTGCTGCGACACCGACCGCCGCCTGTGGCGGATAAAGGGAGGGGGCGCAGGGAAGAAATAACGAGCATTTCGAGCGAGAGCGAAGAAAGGCGACTATATTTCTGACCGACAATGCGTAGGTCGTTTTGATAACAATACAAATTCGCTGGTATAGCTCAGTTGGTAGAGCAACGCATTCGTAATGCGTAGGTCGTGGGTTCGAGTCCCATTCCCAGCTCCATATTTAAAAATCCCACTCAAGAGAGTGGGATTTTTAAATTGCAAAAGCTCAGCTTCGGTTTTCCCTTATGGAAAACCGATTTCGCTGCGCGAAACCGCTTCAATTTCGCGGATTGCGCTTCGTGCTTGATTTCGCTCAATGCTTTTTGCTGCTCAATCATATTTCGAAAATCTTTTTCGCTCAACAAAAACATATTTAAAAATCCCACTCAAAGGGGTGGGGTGAGGGAAAGAGTGTGCAGAGGGAAAAACGCAGGGGGAATGTCGGCTTTTTGTTTTTTAGTTTTTCTTTTCCCCCCTCCCTTATGGATGTCCCTTTGCAGGGACGATGTGTGATAGAAAAACGTTCTTTCATCTTTCACTAAACACTCAAGCAAACAACGGGGCAGAAACCGCAATGCGGCTCTGCCCCGATTTTTTTAATTCATATAACGCCTGCGTGGCTTACAGCCCAAAACTAACAGATAAAGCATCGTTCACCTGCGACATGGCGCTGCTGTCAAGCTCGCCCATGCGCTCCTTGAGCCGCCTTTTGTCCAATGTACGCACCTGCTCCAGCAAAACGACCGAGTCCTTCGCAAGTCCGCAGGAGGCGGCATTGAGCTCGATATGCGTGGGAAGCTTGTTTTTTTCCTTCTGGCTGGTTATTGCAGCGGCGATCACGGTAGGGCTGTGCTTGTTGCCGATGTCGTTCTGTACGATAAGTACAGGTCTTACGCCGCCCTGCTCCGAGCCTACAACGGGACTTAAGTCCGCATAGTATATCTCTCCGCGTTTTACTAACATTTTAAGATCATTCCTTTCTGAGTATTCCCGATATCCGCGTTTATCCGTCGTGAATATTATTGCCGAGCACCTGCAAGTTATTCAGCAAGCCGAGGATATCATTACATTTTATTCCGCAGAGCATATTTCAGTGAAAACACCGGTAGTATTTTCACAAATTCCATTGACATGAGAGTAAATTTATTATATAATGTAGTATGTATAATTATAAAAACACGGAGGTATAAAGCAATGTCCGATTACATAAGAAGATTACCCGTATACCTGCTGCTTGACTGCTCAGGCTCTATGGCAGGCGAGCCTATCGAGGCTGTAAAGCAGGGAATAAAGGCGCTGGTGTCCGAGCTTAAGGGCGACCCTCAGGCGCTTGAAACAGCCTGCCTGTCCGTTATCACATTTGACAGCTCTGCGCGTCAGATCACTCCTCTGACAGAGCTTATGCTGTTTAAAGAGCCGCAGCTTGCCGCAGGCGGCGCAACTGCGCTGGGCGCTGCGCTTCAGGTGCTGGCTCAGTGTATCAGAGCCGAGGT
>JAZNWG010000143.1:0-8892 GCA_045593225.1 Oscillospiraceae bacterium | reverse complement strand
TGGCTCGGGCGAGCGCATTCTGCCGATCACTATACCGCTCAGCACCTGCAGATAACCATTCTCGCCGAGCCAGTTGAAAAAGAATTCAGCGTATTCCTTGCTCCATATTTCGGGGATGTCCTCATAGAAGAATATCGCGTTGTGGAAGTCGGATAGGCGCAATTCTATTCCGCTATCGGGCGCATATTCCGAAATTCCGCCGTGTCCGCCGAAAAGATGTCCGCAGACCTTGCCCTTGCCTTGAATTTTCATATAACCGTCATTCCTGATATACTTGCGCACGAAATTCGGATCGGTGTGGTGATTGCGGCCGTAAGACCAGTCCTCGGACGGCGTTATTTTGCCAAGCGGCGAAGCCTCAAAAAGCGCTTTCTGAAACCAGTGCTTGCTGTATTCGTGCCAGCCCTGCGCCTCGCCGATAGTCGTCAGAAGATTGTCGCCGTAGAATGTTGTCAGCCCAAGCCTGTAACAGTACAGGTGCAAGGTCATCACATCGGAATAGCCGCAGAGTATTTTGGGGTTTTGCTTTATCACCTCGGGGTCGAGGTATGGTATAAGCCGTTCTGAATCGTTGCCGCCGATGTTTGCGATTATCGCCTTGACTCCCTTGTCCTCGAATGCCCACATCAGGTCCTCGGCACGCTTTTCGGGGTGCGCGTCAAGGTATGCAGTGCCTTTCATGGAGTTTGGCGCGGCGATGACATTAAGCCCAAGTTGCTCCAATCGGTTTACTGCAAGCTTGTACTGCCAGCGCACTCGTGATGCACCTGCGCAGCCCCATGATGGGCTTATCGTGGCGATAGTGTCACCGCGTTTTAGTCGTTCAGGCTTTATCATAGCATACTCCTTTATTTCGTCAGCTCCCAGAACGCCACAGCGCTCGCCGCAGCGACATTCAGCGAATCCACGCCGTTTGCCATGGGTATCTTGACCGTATAGTCAGCGTTTTCGATGGTATTTGCTGCAAGCCCTGTTCCCTCAGTGCCGAGTATTATCGCGAGCTTTTTCTCGGCTTTGAGCCGCTTGTCGTCAATGCTCACCGAGTTGTCGGACAGCGCCATTGCAGCGGTTCTGAACGAAAGCTCGTGAAGCTCCGACATATAGTCGCTGCCGCTGAAATACGTCCACGGCACCTGAAACACCGTACCCATGCTGACCCTTGCTGCACGGCGGTAGAGCGGGTCGCTGCAGGGCTGTGTCAGCAGCACCGCGTCGATATTAAGCGCCGCAGCAGAGCGGATTATCGCGCCGACATTAGTGGGATTAACCACGTCCTCAAGTACTGCGATACGCTGCGCGTTTTTGCATATATCGCTGACCTTTGGCAGCGGCTTTCTTCGCATAGCGCAGAGCGCACCTCGCGTAAGCTTAAAGCCCGTAAGCTGCGTCAGCAGGTCAGATTCCGCAGTGAAAACAGGGATATCTCCACACCGCGCGATAATGGCCTTTGCCTGTCCCTCGATATGCGAGCGCTCCAGCAGAAGCGAAATCGGCTGGTAGCCCCTGTTCAGCGCAAGCTCTATTACAGTCGGGCTCTCTGCGATGAAAACGCCTGCCTCGGGCTCAAAATAGTGCAATAGCTGCGGCTCGGAAAGGCGCGCGTAGATGTCAAGCTCGGGCGCGGAAAAGTCAGTGATCTCTATGATGTTCGGCATTTTTGCTCCTTAATTTAAAAGCGGCATTGAGCTTATCAATGCCGCTTTAGCTTTTACTTGTTTTCTTCCTCGCGCAGCTTTCTGAAGTTCCATGCGTCGCGGCACATTTCTTCAAGTGTCTTTTCAGCCTTCCAGCCGAGCTCCTTTTCAGCAAGCGCGGGGTCAGCGTAGGTAGCGGCTGCGTCGCCGGGGCGGCGATCACCGATCGTATAGCCGAGGTCGATGTTATTTACTCTCTGGAATGTATCCAGTATCTCCAGAACGGAGAAGCCGTTTCCTGTGCCGAGGTTGTATGCAAGCGCACCGCTGGAGTTTCTTGCTTTCCTGATAGCGGCAACGTGGCCCTTTGCGAGGTCAACAACGTGGATATAGTCGCGCACACAGGTGCCGTCGGGAGTGGGGTAGTCGTTGCCTGCAACACTCAGCACCTCGCGCTTACCTGTAGCCTTGTCAAGAACGATAGGCATGAGGTTGTTGGGAATACCGTTGGGGTCCTCGCCAATCTTACCGCTCTCGTGAGCGCCTACGGGATTGAAGTAGCGCAGAAGAATCATGCTCCACTTGTCGCTTGCTGCTGCCATCTCGCGGCAGAGATTCTCGATGATGAGCTTTGTGCTGCCGTAGGGGTTTATTGCATTGAGCGGGAAATCCTCTCTTACGGGAACTGTTTCAGGGATACCGTAAACAGTCGCAGAGGAGCTGAAAACAAACTTTGTGCAGCCGTACTTCTTCATGCATTCGAGAATATTGAAAGTACCGCGCAGATTGTTGGAGTAATACATCAGCGGCTTCTTAACGCTCTCGGGAACGCACTTATAGCCTGCGAAATGGATAACAGCCTCGATATCGTTATCCGCAAAGATACGATCAACAGAAGCCATATCCAGCATATCGGCCTCATAGAACTTGAAGTCCTTGCCTGTTATCTCTCTGATACCGTCAAGCGCCTTAGCGTTTGAGTTATAGAAGTTGTCCATTACAACGATCTCTTCGCCTGCATTGAGCAGCTCAACACAAGTATGAGATCCGATAAAGCCTGCGCCGCCTGTTACCAAAATAGCCATGATGTATGACCTCCGAAATAGTAAGAATACATCTTTATTATACTATTATTGACACGTGTTGTCAATAAGGTTTGTTGGAAAAATTCAGTTTTTTAGGTTATTAGGCATTGTATGCGTGGCAGGATATTGTGACCGAAGCGCTGTTATGATATACTGTTTTATGAGTATTTCGTCTGGTGGTTTAACAGCGGAAGAAATAATTGCTTATTGTGTCAGGTTTTATGGACTTCACTCGTCTTTATATACAGAAAGCTTTCAAGAGTAAGAAAGGGTGGTAGATGTGTTTATAGTGTCAGGCGACAACATAAACGGGCTGTTTGACGAATATTGTGATATGATCTATCGTATCGCTCTGAACATAGTGCGCAACAACGAGGAGGCACAGGATATCGTTATGGATACTTTTCTTGCGCTTATGAAGCAGACCTCATTTATGGACGAAAACCATGTAAAGGGCTGGATCATCCGCACTGCGGAGAACAGGTCGCTTGATGTGGTAAGGTCTGCGCGTGTAAAGCGAAGCGTTCCGTTTGATGAGGTGCTGGGAAACGAGCTGCATTCCTCCTTCAGCATAGAGGAAAAGGAGCTGCTTGATATCGTCATGCGCCTGCCCGAAAAGCTTCGCAGCACGGTGTATATGCACTATTACGAGGATATGAGTGCCGCCGACATAGCAGAGTCTTTGGGAATATCCGAGAATACTGTCTACAAGCGGCTGGAACGCGGCCGAAAGGCACTGCGCAAAATTTTAGGGGAGGTAAACAAATGAATACAATGCTTTTTAAAAGCGCATATGATAAGGTGCGCCTTTCGGAAGAATTCAAGGCTATGGCAAAGCAGAGGCTTATGCAGTTCGTAGAAAGCCATGATATAGACCTTGCGAATACAGACGCAGGGCAAGCGAGAGCTTATACGGTTATTGAAAAGAAGAATTCTGCATGGAAGAAGGTGCTTGGTTTCGGCACGCTTGCAGCAGCTGTCGCGGTGGCAGTGCTTGTAGGAGTGCGCTCGGGAGATAATGCTCCGATAGATACAAGCCTTAGTCCGCTTTCTTCGGGTGGCGGGTCGTCGCAGGAGGTAATTGTCGATAAGCTTATAGGGCACAGTATAACATTCCCTGCATACATCGACGAGCAGGTCGAATTTAATTATATCGTCAGCGAAACAGAACCGTTTGAATTCGAGATAAGCCTGCCTGAGAGCTGGGAGATAGTTATTCCTGAGGGAAGCGAGCGTATGGGAAAATCTATGGTTTTTATCATGGACGGTGATGAATGCGTAGGCTCGATAGACTGCGGAATCTATAAAGACCTTACAGGCGATGAATACGGCTTTGACGGAGTGGAATACGGTCACCCCGAGTATCAGCAGATGGTCGTGATGGATATTATGAACGTTGAGACACGCAATGATTGGATGCCCGATTTCATTGAACGTGAAAAGGTGACAGGCGAATGGGTAATGCAGAGTTATGATATAGAGGCGGTTGAGGATTATAATGAGCTGAAGGCAGAGGAAACGATGACAGCCGCCACTTGCACGATATATCGCAATATATCCGACCCTGCATATTCTGACAGGCTCGACTATGGATCTGGAATCATTGCCTTTGATCCCGACAGGCTTGTTTATGTAACTGTCTGCTTTGCGGATATGCTTAAAACGGAATTGCATAACGAAATTGCAAAAAGCGTTGAAATATCGGGCAAAGAACTGTTACAGTCGGTGCAGACAGATGAAGATACCCGTCAAGCTATCAAAAACGGCATAACGGTAGCGCTCACCAAGCTGGATACACTACGGAGCGGAATGAAATACGGCTCCAATGCAGAACAGATACTTGATATTACAGTGGATAACGGCACATGGAGCTGTAGTGCGGCAGACCCCGATAACTTTTCGGAGTCTGATTCCATGACATGGGGAAGCGCAGGCACAGCGAATGCTTCCACGCAAAAAGAGGATATCAAAAACGGCGAGTCGTTCCTTTGCTACGAATTATGTTCGTTAATGCCTGACCTGAAAAGCACTTCGATGCAAGTGACCTTATGCGGCGGGCACTGTACATCAGTCGTATTTAACGAGAATGATGGTACAACGAATGCCCCTTAAATCAGGTAGCAGCACGCTATATATCGCATAGACTGCCTGCCTTATCCATTTAGTTTATACAGTCCGCGCATCGCGTTATTGATTTTTCCTCCGCACCGTGATATCATCATATCAGAAGCTTCTGAAAAACATCACAGGAGGAGATTACAATGAATATTGAAATAGGAAAAAAGATAAGGCTTTTAAGGCTTGGGAAGGGCATGACGCAGGAGCAGCTTGCCGAAAAGCTTTGTGTTACCGCACAGTCAGTGTCAAAATGGGAGAACGATGTCACTGCGCCCGACATTGCGCTGCTTCCGCAGATATCAGTCGAGCTAGGTGTCACCATTGACGAGCTGTTCTCCATTACAGACGAAGCCCGTCTTTGCCGCATAGAAAGACTGCTTGAAACAAGCAGCGATAGCACTGTTATCCCAGCGCACGATTTCGAGAGCTACCGCGCGTTCCTTGCGGAGCATAAGGACGTTCCCACACTTCGGGGCAGGGTGCTTACAGCGCTCATCTGGCTGTACTGTCAGCAGGCGGACGCATACCGCGCGATAGCTGCAAAATACGCAAAGGAAGCGATAGAATTCGAGCCGTACAACAAATCCAATCACAGCGCACTATGCGCTGCTATGAATGGTGCAAAACGCGACTGGTACATGGCGAATAATTACGAGCTTATCGCATTCTATCTTGACTTCGTTGAAAGGCACCCTGACAGTATTTCTGCGCTGCAGCTGCTGCTTGATAATCTTATTGCTGACGGCCGAGCTGATGAGGCAGAGCTTGTGCTCTCAAAGCTGAAGCGCTGCGATGACAGCTGCCGCGCTCTCTGGTATGAGGCGCAGATATGCCATATCCGCGGCGACAGCGAGGGAATGCAGAAAGCGCTTTCCCGAATGACAGAGGAGTTTTCCGAGGACTGGCTGGCGTGGTCTTACATGGGCGACTTTTATGCGAGGCTCGCGGAGTATGACAAGGCATCGGAATACTGGCTGAAGGGATATCAGCTACAGCCCTCGCCGAAGCTGACAGACGATGTGCTCTGCCTTGCCGAGGTAAGCGTGATAAAGAAGGACTTCAACAAGGCTGCCGAGTATTACAGACAGGCTGTTGAGGTGCTGAAAACGGACTACAGCACCACCGAGGGCGACATGGTGGATAACTACAAGGCGCTCGCGCAGAAGTATCAGAATATGTAAAGGAAGGCGGACATACAGTCCGCCTTTTCTGCTGGATTTTTACTTGACATTGCTATCAAACTAAAGTATAATAATTCTCGGATACTATTCTTGAAAGGGGCGGTGAATGATGAGCGCTATAACTGTGGCGGACGGTTTTTTAAAAAGGCTCGCAAAGCGCTGTGCTTCAGATAAATGGTTTGGATTTTCGGCTTCGGTGCTGGTATATACGGCTGTGTTTGTGCTGTTCACCGCGATCACTACGCTTATTGTAATTATTGATACAGGAGCGCTGTTTGGCGGTGACGGAGTAGCACAGTATTATCCGTTTCTTCTTGAGACGCGCAGAAATATCATCGCTTTCTTTGAGAGCCTCTCAAACGGCTCGCCTCAGCTTAATATGATCGATCTGAACATGTGCTTCGGTACAGACACCCTCACAGGTACAGCTATGCATTTCCTGCCTTTTCTGCCTGTTTATGCGCTGAGCGCGCTGCTTCCCGAAGAAGCTGTGCCTATGTTTTTCGCCATCGCAGCATTACTGCTGTCGTACCTTGCAGGAATATCCTTTATCTGCCTTTGCAGGCATTTCAGACTGCGTAACTTATGGAACGCTATTTTTGCGGCGGCTTATGTGTTCTGCGGTAACTATTTCTTCACAGGAATACTCAATCCGCAGTTCTTATATATGTATATCGCTTTTCCGCTTATGATCATCGGAATGGATCGCATCATCAGCGACAAGGGCTGGATACTTTTTGTACTGTCGGTTTTCTGGCTTTCGCTGGGTGGCTTTTCGTTGATGGTTTACACCATACCGTTTGTTGTTGTATTTGCATTGATACGCGTGTATTTCGTTCACAGAGACCACTATTTCAAGTCGCTGCTGAGATATTTTCTGCGCGGCTGCGGTGCGGTGATACTCGGTGTTGCGATGGCGGGAATATCTTTCCTGCCGTCTACCATGGAATATCTTCAGAGCACGAGAGCGGCAGTAGGCAGTGTTGATATACTTTCGCTGCTTATTCCGTCGGTGGATCATCTTACCGAAACGCTTGCGCCGAGCGCTGCTAACTCCCCGACAGGCTTGCTGGTGCTGGTGATACCGTGTTTTATCTATATGCTTTGCGTAAGAGGAAAGAAAGAACTGCGTGTCTATGCTATCGCTGCGCTTGCGCTGGTTGCATTTCCTGTTATACGATACGGACTTAACGGCTTTCAGTATGCGCTGTGCCGCTGGGGCTTTATCCCTGCGCTGATGGTGAGCTTCTGCTGTGCGATATATATGCCGCTGCTTTTCAGAGCGAGCAGAAAAAGCAGGAAAAGATTTTTGTTCGTGCTGATAGTATATGCTCTGGCTGTAACGCTGAATGCTGCGAATGTGGCAGTGATATTCCTGCTTGTGATGGCATTGGCTGATAGCTTTGCTCCCACAAAAAGGCTTGTGGCGAGGGCAGGGAAGTTTGTTGGTGGGCTTGCAAGAAAACTCTGCAAAAACACCCATGTATTGCTTTGTGTGTGCGGAGCGCTTGCTTTTGCGCTGCTTATGCTCGTAATAGTGATCATCAAGACCAAAAGCTACGATCTGCAGCCCGCGCTTCTTCTTGCGGTAGCGGTGACAATAGCTGCCGTATTGATCGTGGCACACAGAAGACCGATCCGCTCCTTAATGTCGGCAGCGCTCGCTGTGGCGCTTGTTCTGTGCAGCGCAGTGCAGATCCCCATAACAACCCCCGTAGATTATTCTGTCTATGAATACGCTCCATTGTTCGAACACATTGCAGACGAATCGGCAGGCGATCCGTTTGATAGGACTATGGCAAACATGAGCGTGTTTTCTTTGGCTGATAATACCGAAGCAGACGATGAGCCTGCTCAGGCCTATGATGACGACACAGCTTATGGCATTGATCCTCAGCTGAATGCCGCACTGCGATATGAGATCGCGACCCCCGAGGTCTTCAAGAGCCTTATCCACAGCGATTATTCGGAGTTTTTGCGCCGCTGCGGAATGGACGCTGTCGCTGTCCCAAGTACAGTAGAGGTCTCCAGCTATGCGGGCAAGGAGGTATTGTATTCGCTTTTCGGTATAGACAGGCTGTACATGAGCGAGCTAACGGATTTTTATTATGGTTATACTCCTACCGGACAGTATGATTTTGGCGACGGTAACATTATGCAGTTCTACCGCAATGAATACGCGCTTCCTGCAGGAACGGCTTATGACAGCTTTATGTGCAAGGCACAGTACGAGTCACTGAATCCTGCTGAGCTTCCCTATGCTATGCTTGACAGTGTATATGCTGAGGGCTATAAACACTCTGAAGCGGCCGTACAGACGGGAAAGGTATATTCTAAAGAATGTTCTGTTGAGCACACGCAGCAGCTCAGGGGAGAGTCGAAATTCGGGCTGGATATCTACGATAACACAGTGCATATCAGCGATGATGTAAAGGATCATTTCCTGTACGTGTATTTTGATGGCGTTAAGTATCAGAACTATGATGAGCTTCTGAGCTGGTATATAACGATCGATGTCGATGATGGCAGGTCGTGTACATATCATGTGCACAATCAGGGCTCGTCCTGGGAGTGGAGGTATATGACCGGGCATTATACATTTGCGCTCGGACACTGTAAAGAGGACGTTGACACGCTCACCTTTATCACTCCGTTTGAATACGACACGATGAAGGTATATGCGGTTCCCGCGAGCGTGTATACCGAAGCTTACGATGAACGCACAGCTGAAACGTTGCAGAACATCGAGTGCTCTGCGAATACCGTCACGGGCGATATAACCGTATCGGGTGACAGACTGCTTTCTGTCGGACTTCTTTACAACGAGGGCTGGGCAGCGTATGTAGACGGCACGGTAGTGCCGCTGTACAAGGC
>JAZNWG010000142.1:0-14468 GCA_045593225.1 Oscillospiraceae bacterium | reverse complement strand
CCACACTGCGTGATGACCGTTCCTACACTCCCGAGGAAGCTAAGCTGCTTGATATTGCGCTGATGCTTCATGCCGAGCACGGCGGCGGTAACAACTCCACATTTACTTGTAGAACTGTTTCTTCGTCGGGAACAGACGCTTATTCCGCTTACGCTGCGGCTATCGGCTCGCTTAAGGGCCCCCGTCACGGCGGCGCAAACATCAAGGTGATGGAGATGCTTGATTACATCAAGACGGGCGTAAAGGACTGGGATAACGAAACAGAGGTAAAGGAATTCCTGCGCAAGCTGCTCCGCAAGCAGGAGGGCGACCGCAGCGGCCTTATCTACGGTATGGGTCATGCTGTTTACACGCTGTCCGACCCCAGAGCAGTTATCCTTAAGGAGAATGCAATGAAGCTCGCCAAGGGCTCCGAGCTTGAGGCGGAGTTCAGGCTGCTTGACACTATCGAGCGCCTTACTCCCTCGGTATTCGCAGAGGAGCGCGGTGACATTAAAGATATATGTGCAAATGTCGATATGTATTCCGGACTTGTGTACAAGCTGTTGAAGATACCCACCGAGATGTACACTGCGCTGTTTGCCTGTGCAAGAATGGCAGGCTGGTGCGCTCACCGTATGGAGGAGATAATCAACGGCAAGCGTATTATACGTCCTGCATATAAGGCTATCAACCTGAATAAAGAATACATACCCCTTAACAAGCGCGGTTAAGCTCCGCCATTTTGAAAGAGTGTTCAGATGACTAAAAACAGTAAATTTTCACTTCTGGCAATTATTCCGTTGTTTGTTCTGTGCTTTATCGCCAGATTTTTTCAGATATCGAACGGCACTGATTTCAGCACAGGCTTTCTTTACAACGAAAACGGCTTCCTTGTAAATTTCGCCTTTTATGGGCTGCTGATACTGACATTAGCCGCTGTGATAGCGCTTTGTATACTTGACAAAAAGCGCGGCTCGGCGTATTTTGAAAACGATGTGCGCGGCACAATGGTCGATATGCGTGCGGTGGCGGTAGGCTTTCCGCTGCTCGTAGCAGGCGCTATGGCGGCTTATGAGGGTTATCTTCAGATGAGCGCGCTGACACCCTCGGCGTTCCTCATTTTTGTTGATTTCTTCTTCGGCGCGGCTATGGTGATACTCGGCTTTGTTATCCTCTATAAAAAGGAGATAACCGCAGCTGTCGGCTTCAGCCTTGTCGTACCCGCGATATATTACACTCTGCGCGGAATATGTGTATTTATTGACCGCATGGTCATCGCAAGCGTTCCCGAGTACCTTATCGAGTGCCTTACGATAATCGGCATGGGCGTGTTCTTCATGCTGCTTGCGAAGCTGCTTTCAGGCAACGAGAGCAAGCGCACACGCACTGCTGTCAGCGCGGTTGGCGCTACCGTATCGGTGATGACGCTGTCTACTGCCATCGCAACTATCGCGGCTGATCTGATATATACTCACGATATCGGCACCCGTATCGTAGCGAATGCAAATGACGCAGAGCTTTATAGGCAGGCGCTTATCTCGCAGACTGCACTTTTGAATGTATCTGATCGTGGCTATCATATGGCGTACACCTCATGGGTGGACGTAATGCTTGCTGTGGGAATAATACTGATCCTCGCAACACTGTACGCAAAGGCAAAGCCTGTACAGCCCGAAACAGCAAATGAGCTCCCCGAGATACAGCCTTTCCCCGACGATGAGGATATCGAAACCGAAGAATAACATCAGACCGACCTGTATACAAAAGCAGGTCGGTTTTTCTGTGCAAAATGTAAATTGACAAGCGTCGCGAAAAGGTATATACTAGAAAAAGGGAAAGATTCCCTGACACTATTGTACATGGAGGTTTTTGTTATGAAGAAGTATATTGCCGAGTTTATCGGCACAGCTGTTCTTGTTATCCTCGGCTGCGGTACCGCAATGCTGGTTGGCTGCAGTGCTGAACAGGGCGGCGGCTATATCCTGACAGCACTTGCTTTCGGTCTTGTTATCGTTGGTATGGCTTACTGTGTCGGCAACATTTCGGGCTGCCACATAAACCCTGCAGTTTCCCTTGGCGTTCTTATGACAGGCGGAATGACTGTCAAGGATTTTGTCGGCTATATCGTTTCCCAGTGCCTCGGCGCATTCGCAGGCGCAGGTGTACTGGCTGCTATCTTTAATCTTGGCAGCGTTGCAGATAAAACCGGCGGCTTCGGCAGCAACGGCCTCGGCGGCGTAGGCGGCAGCGCAGTTGCAGGACTTATCGTTGAGGTAGTGCTGACATTCATCTTTGTTATGACTATCCTCGGCGTTACTTCCAAGAAGGCTAATCACGGCAGCTTCGGCGGTCTGATCATCGGTCTTACCCTCACACTGGTACATATCTTCGGTATCGGTCTGACAGGTACTTCCGTGAACCCCGCACGTTCTATCGGTCCTGCTATTGTTGCAGCTTTCAACGGTAACACCGACGCTATCGCTTGCGTATGGGTATTCATCGTTGGTCCTTTCGTAGGCGCGGCTCTCGCAGCAGTTGTTTACAAGTTCCTCGAGAAGGGCAAGGAGTAATTCAGTTAATTTCAAAAGGCGGCTTCAAGCCGCCTTTTTCTTTTGTGAAAAAGGCTTTAAGGTCTTGCAAAATATCTCCAATTGTGGTATAATACTAAGGATAATGGGATAATTCTCAAATTTTATAATTTTTCAGGAGAAATATATGATACAGTATGACGAAATAAGACTCGCCATGGAGGCTCTCACAAAGGATATAGAGGAGCTTAAGGGTGCGCTTGACCTTGACAGAGTAAAGATAAAGCTTGACGAGCTTGAAATGAAATCTACCGAGCCTACCTTCTGGGACGATCCCGAGAAGTCACAGGCTATTTTACAGCAGATCGGCCAGTACAAGGGTACTATCGGCGGCTATGAGAAGCTTAAGACAAATCACGAGGACGTGCTCACCATGATCGAGCTTGCGGAGGAGTCCGAGGACGACAGCATGGTTGACGAGGTGAAGGAGCTTGCCGAGGCTGTAAAGACACAGCTTGAGGAGCAGAAGCTTGCAACACTGCTCAAGGGCGAGTACGACAGCAGCAACGCTATTCTGTCCTTCCACGCAGGCGCAGGCGGAACAGAAGCTCAGGACTGGGTATCCATGCTGCTCAGAATGTATACAAGATGGGCAGACCGCCACGGCTTCAAGACCGAGATACTTGATATCCTCGACGGTGATGAGGCAGGTATCAAGAGCGCGTCTATCCATATTCAGGGCTACAATGCTTACGGCTTTTTAAAGAGCGAGCACGGCGTTCACAGACTTGTAAGAGTATCGCCGTTTGACTCCGCAGGCAGACGTCAGACAAGCTTTGCTTCTGTCGAGGTAATGCCTGAGATCGAAAAGGACGTTGATGTTGATATCCGTCCCGACGATATCGAGATGGAAGTTTACAGAGCCAGCGGTGCGGGCGGTCAGAAGGTAAACAAGACCTCCTCGGCTGTACGTCTTATCCACAAGCCCACAGGTATTGTTGTTTCCTGTCAGACACAGAGAAGCCAGGTGCAGAACCGTGAGTTCTGTATGAAGATGCTTGCTGCAAAGCTTATCGAGATCAAGGAGCGCGAGCACCTTGACAAGATCTCCGACATCAAGGGCGAGCAGCTGAAGATCGAGTGGGGCAGCCAGATCCGCTCCTATGTCTTCATGCCCTACACACTTGTCAAGGACAACAGAAGCAATTTCGAAACAGGAAACGTACAGGCTGTAATGGACGGTGATATCGACGGCTTTATCAATGCGTTCCTCAAGGGCAGAAGCCTTGGTGAGTTTTAATGGAAAAAAATGATGTTATCGAGCTTCAGATAACAGGTCTAACAAACGAAGGCAGCGGTGTCGGCAGGTATGAGGGCATGGCTGTTTTCGTGCCTATGACGGCTGTGGGAGATGTTATACTCTGCCATATCGTAAAGGTGCTGAAAAGCTATGCTTTCGGCAGGGTGGAGGAGCTGCTTTCGCCCTCGCCCGACAGGATAAAGAACGACTGCCCGTCCTACGGAAAATGTGGCGGCTGCTCGTTCAGACACATCAGCTACGAGGCGGAGCTTTGCGCAAAGGAGAGCTTCGTGCGCGACGCGTTCGAGAGGATAGGCGGGCTTTCTCCCGAGTTTCTTCCGATATGCGGCAGCGAGCAGACAGAGGGCTATCGCAACAAGCTTCAGATGCCTGTTGCAAAGGCTGATACAGGCGAGGTCTTCTGCGGCTTTTTCTCGGAGCGCAGCCACCGTGTTACGCCTGTAAAAAAGTGTCTGCTGCAGCCCGATATATTTGCTGAGATCACCGAGTTCATCATGGCTCAGGTGAAAAAGCTGAAAATATCCGTTTACAACGAGCATAAGCACGAGGGCGTGCTGCGCCATATATTCCTGCGTAAAGGGCATTACAGCGGCGAGATCGCCCTGTGTCTTGTTGCGAGAAGAAAAACTCCCGAGCTTCAAAAGCTCGCGAACAGCGCTGTAAAGCGCTTCCCCGAGATAAAGGGCGTAGCGCTCAACATAAACAAGGACAAGACTAACGTTATCCTTGGCAGCGATGAGATAACGCTGTGCGGCGAGCCTGTCATTACCGATACGATGTGCGGAAATGAGATAGCGATATCTCCGAAGTCGTTCTATCAGGTGAATACTCCCGCGGCAGAGGCGCTGTATCGTCAGGCTGCGGAATTTGCCGAGCCAAAGGGAAAGCTGCTGCTTGATCTGTATTGTGGCGCGGGCACGATTGGGCTTTCCATGGCGAAAGAAGCTAAGCGCGTGATCGGCGCGGAGATAGTACCCGAGGCTGTGGAAAACGCAAAGCAGAACGCGGCTCGCAATGGCTGCGAGAACGCAGAGTTCATTTGCGCTGACGCAGGACAGGCTGCTCAGAAGCTGCTGTCCGAGGGCTTAAAGCCGGATGTGATAATCGTTGACCCGCCCAGAAAGGGCTGCGACGAGGCTACGCTTAGCGCGTGTGCAGAGATGTCGCCCGAGCGGATAGTCATGATATCCTGCAATGCCGCAACGGCTGCAAGGGACTGTAAATGGCTGTCGGAGCACGGCTATAAGGCGGAAAGGGTACGGGCATTCGATCTTTTCCCGAGGACGACTCATGTGGAGTGCGTGGTGAAGCTTGTCCGCAATAAGTGATAATGACTGTGCAATAATTGGCACGAACAAATAAAATGCTATACCGCGGCTGGGTTGGAGGTGGCACTGTGAACAGATACAAGGTGTGGGGATTATATTCCGCATACGCTGTTGTTTTTGCAGTGGTGTTTGTCATAATGCTTGCAGTTCTCAGCGCTGCGGTGCTCTGCTTTCCCGCGGGGCTTCTCTTTGCGGTGCTTGGCGGCGTTATGCTGGTGTTCGATGTAAGCTTTGTCATAACCGAGCTTTCCCCTGTGCTTATGCTTTTCGGAGGGTTGTTTGCTACGTTCGCTTCGGCGTTTGTGACGCTGCTTGCAGTAAAGGCAGGCTTTGCGGTAGCCAAGCTTTTTGGTATAGTCAGACGGCGCTGCGACAGGCTGAGAGGCTGGTGACGATGGGCAGAAGATTTAATTGCTGGCTGATCGTCATGGGCGCGCTTACGCTGGTCTTCGGAGTGTGCACATGGCTTTTCCGTGACAGCAGGGGTAACGCTGAATTTTACGAGGGCAGCAACACTGTTGAGGTGTGCGATGTTATAGAGCTTGACCTGCTCAAATGCAGTGTGGAGCTTATCCCGTATGACGGCGACGAGATAAGGTTTGAATACAGGAGCCTTGTTCCCATCGTTGTAATGAAGGGCGATAACAGGCTTGTGGTCACGGAAAGCGACGAGTTCAAGCTTTCGTTTCTGACAGGCGATGAAACGGAATTCGGTTTCATGCTGTATCTGCCGGAGCACGTTTATGACAGCGTGACGGTGTATACTTCATCGGGCTTGGTAAGCGCCAATGGAATATCCGCGGATCAGCTTAATATCATCACCAAGAGCGGAAACATAGATGTTGAAGGCTGTGATGGGCTTGTAAGGCTCACCAGCGGAACAGGCGATGTAACGCTTTCCTTTGATGAGATAACCGAGGGCAGCGGTGTTGAAGTCAGAAGCGGCAATGCCGAGATAATAATACCCGAGGGCAGCTCGGTAGCACTGAGCTATGAGACAGAAACGGGCGAATTCAAGTCCGATATGATAAGCGGAAGCGTAGACGGAAGCTATATGTTCAGCTTCAGCGGCGGCGAGCGGCTGATATATGCTGACGTTGCGACAGGAACGCTCACAGTAAGCGAAAAAACAGGAGAATGATATGAAGAATTTCAGACAGGTACTGACCATCACTTCGGACGAGCCGGAGCAGTTTATGAACCTTTCCTATGAGGTGGAGCAGTGTGTAAGACGCAGCATGGTAACAGACGGTTTATGCGTTGTTATCTCGCAGCATACGACATCTGCTGTGTTCCTTGAGCATGACAATGAGGACCTCTATAAGGACTGGGCAAAGCTCCTGAAAAGAGTAGCTCCCGAGGAGTCGGAGTATAAGGTGGACTATTCCTCAGCTGCGCACGGACATCTGAAGCAGATGTTCCTCGGCGCGTCTGTGACAATTCCGATATCTGACGGCAAGCTGGAGCTTGGTCCGCGCCAGTACATAATGTACGGAGACTTCGACGGCTGCCGCGAAAAAGAGGTAGTCGTAAAGATCATAGGAGAATAACAAATGCTTTCGGTCATCATACCTGCGTATAACGAGCAGGAAAATATAAAAAACACCGCCTCGGTGATAGCGGAAATACTCACTGAGGCAGAGATAGATCACGAGATAATCTTTGTGGACGACGGCTCCAAGGACAGCACATGGGCGGAGATAAGCTCCGCTTCTGAGGCTGACCCGAATGTGCGCGGCGTCCGCTTTTCGCGTAATTTCGGAAAAGAGGGAGCTATTTTCGCAGGCCTTAAAGCAGCCGCAGGTGACTGCGCTGTGCTTATAGACTGCGATCTCCAGCACCCGCCCGAGCTTATCCCGAAAATGTACAGCATGTGGGAGAACGGCGCAGAGGTAGTCGAGGCCATAAAGGCTTCGCGCGGCAGGGAAGGCCTTTTCTACAAGATGTTCGCGAAGAGCTTCTACAAGATGATGAAGTCCTCCTCGGGTATAAATCTTGACGGCGCAAGCGATTTCAAGCTGCTTGACCGAAAGGCAGTGGACGCCCTGAATGAAATGCCCGAGCGCATGACGTTCTTCCGTGCGCTTTCAAGCTGGGTGGGCTTTAAGACTGAAAAGATAGAGTTCGATGTAAAGCCTCGTGCGGCAGGCAAGACAAAATGGAGCTTCTCAAAGCTGTTCAAATTCGCGATAAATTCTATAACGAGCTTCACAAATCTGCCTATACATCTGATTACGGCAGTGGGCGTCATCTTTGGTGTCTTTGCGGTTGTCGTTGGCGTGCACACGCTTGTGAACTACTTCTGCGGAAATGCCGCAGAGGGCTTCTCCACCGTAATTCTGCTGATACTTATCGTAGGCGCATGCGTGCTTATCGGAATAGGAGTTATCGGATTTTATCTGTCGAAGATTTACGAGGAGATAAAACAGCGCCCGAGATATATAGTTTCGGAGCGCGTAGGTAAGATCAAAAACGGAAAGGAAGAGAGCGGCAAATGAGCGTAGAAACTGCAGCTAAGAGCGGAGCAGCTTCAAAGATATATTCCGTGCTGATGAGAGCAGGGCAGTTCGTGCAGAGAAACCATGCTTATTTTCTCAGCTTTTTCCTGCCAGTCATTATCCTTTTCGTTGCTTATATACTGTTTCAGGTGTGGCCCTTTGGCGAGCGCTCGGTGCTGTCGCTTGACCTGAATGCGCAGTATGTGTACTATTATGATTATATGTACGATGTTTTCGCAGGCGAGGAGAGCCTGTTCTACAGCTGGAGCAGAAATCTCTCGGGCGAGTTCATCGGTATCATCGGCTATTATCTCGCAAGTCCGTTCAATCTGCTTGTTTGGATATGGGACAGAGCGTGGATAACCGAGGGTCTGCTTACCATGATGCTCGCAAAAGCGGGCAGCTGCGGACTTGCGATGGCATTTCTGCTGAAGAAGCATCGCGGTTATTCTGATGTAACGACTATCACATTCTCTGTGATGTATGCGCTGTGCGGCTTCTTTCTCCTTCAGACTATGGACCCCATGTGGCTGGACGGACTGATCCCGCTGCCTCTTGTCGTTATGGGCGTTGAGCGCCTTTGTGTCAAGCGCCGCTTCAAGCTGTATGTGATGTCGCTGGTGTATGTTTTCGTTGCTAATTTTTACATCGGTTATATGGTCGGTATTTTCTCGGCTATCTATTTCTTATATTACCTTGCTTCGGGAAAGAGCAGGAACAAATGCTTCGGGGAATACTGCGGCTCGGTGCTGCTGTATGGGGTTTCGTCCGTTTCCGCGATAATGATGTCGGCATTTATGATAATGCCTGTCTACAAATCGCTTTCAAACGGAAAATTCACTTTCTCTGTACCTGACTATTCACTGGTTGAGAATTTTGATATTTCTGAGATATTCATAAAGCTGTTCCCGACTACCTATGATACCGTGCGAATGGAGGGAATGCCCGCGCTTTACGCAGGCACTATCGCACTGGTGCTTGCAGTGATATATTTCACAAGCCGCAGGATAGCTGCGCGAGAGCGTATCTCGGGCGCGGTGCTGATAGGACTTCTGGTGCTGTGCATGTATATCCGCCCTGTGGATATGATGTGGCACGGCGGACAGATGCCTAACTGGCTTCCTTACAGATATTCCTTCGTGATAAGCTTCCTGCTGGTGCTTTTCGGAGCGCAGGCATTCGATAAGATTAAGTCTGTGCGCGGCAAGAGCTTCGGTACAGCCTTTGTCGTGCTGCTGTGTATGCTTCTTTTCGCTGACCTCAACAATGAGAGCTGGAGCTACGATCAGGTCCTTACCTTTGCAATTCCGCTTGTTGTTCTTGCGATCGCTTGTATAATGGTATACGCATACAGAAGCTATCGCGATACAAAGGGTATGAAGATAGGCATTATAGCGCTCGTCTGTGTTGAATGTCTGCTCAATACCACTATGTCGCTGTATCAGATGCACGAGGATATCGTGTTCTCGACACGTGCATCTTATCGCTTTGATATACCCGAAACAAGGGTGATCACCGAGCAGGTGCACGACTATGACAACGGCTTCTACCGCATGGAAAAGACCTTCCACCGCTGTGTGAATGATCCTATCGCACTTCAGATGTACGGAATGAGTCACAGCTCCTCTACACTGAATTCAACGGCCATAACGCTGTTAAAGCAGCTTGGCTTCACCTCGCGTGAGCATTACACGCGCTATGACGGAGCCACTGTGCTTACAGATGATATCTTTGGCGTAAAGTATGTGCTGGCAAAGGACGAGCGCACCATTCCCTATGCCGATACCATCGGTATTCAGAGCGAAGCAGAGAACGAGGCCGATGTAATAACCGTATACGAAAACTCCGACGCGCTGCCGATGGCATATCTTGCGTCAGATGATGTGCTGTCGCTTAATGTTGACAACTACGCTATCACCGCGACCGAGATGGAAGTCGCTGCGGAGCTTGATACCAGCCTTACCGAGGTCGAGCAGCCGTTCCTGCTGCAGAATGAGCTGGCAAGGACGCTTGCAGGAAACGCCCGGCTTGACGATGTGTTCAAGCCTGTGATCGACATCGAGTTTGACAGCGAGAATATCCGCTCGGGCTCTACTACCGATGCTCACCACAGCTATCGCAAAAAGGATGAGGACGCTGAGGCATGGATATCCTACAATATTACTGTCCATGAGGACGGTCCCGTTTATATGTATTTGCCTACGAAGTATGAGCGTGAGACACAGATGTACATCAACGGCTCGTACCGCAGCAACTATTATCTGTACGAAAATTACAGCATCGAGTACCTCGGCACTTATTCTGAGGGCGATACCCTTGAGCTTAAGCTGCAGCTTCTTGAAAATGCAGTGTATTTCAAGGAGGCACAGTTCTATTATGCTGATATGGACGTCCTCTCGCAGTTCAACAAGGCTATGCAGGACAGAAACTCCGAAACAACGCTCACCCGTACATCAGGTGACACGCTGGAGCTTACCGTAAATGCAGCAGAGGACAGCGTGCTGTTTACAACTATTCCCGCCGAAGAGGGCTGGACAGCGCTCGTTGACGGCGAGGAAGTCGATCTGACCTCTACTATGGACGGAGCGCTTATCGCTGTTCCTGTCAGTGCAGGCAAGCATACTATCGTTCTGGATTTCTTCCCTGCGGGAATGAAGCTTGGACTTATACTCAGCGCGCTGGGTGTCGTGATGTTTGCTTTGATCATCATAATAGTGGCGCTCGACAAAAAGAAGCAGGCTGCAAGGGCAGCGACCGCTCGTGAAGCAACTGATGAATAACAAAAAACCGTATGCCACCGCATACGGTTTTTTTATGTAATGTCTGATAAAACGCTCTTAAGCTTTGCTCTGGAGCTTACTCCAAGCTTTGAAAAGGTACGTTTCAGACTGCTTTTGATACTGTCGGCAGAGGCACCGGTCATTTCTGATATTTCAGAATTTGAGAAGCCGTCAGCGGCAAGCATTGCATATTGAAGAGCTTTTTTGGTCAGCTTCAGCTCCTTGCGTTTCTCTGTATTTATCGCTGACTGTCTGCTTTCACTTTCCGCTATTCTCGCCGAGTGCCTGCGAGCCAGCTCCTGCTCGGTAAGCTCCTGAGTGCGCAGTGTTTCAATGTTTTCAATACAAGGCTTTGCTATATCAAGTATCTTTTTTGCGAGCGCAGCGTATTGACCCTTAAGCGTTTTTGCCGCATATCTGAATATCATAGGATAATTAACGCAGTGCTCGACTACGGGCATTATCATTTCTGTCGAGCCAAGCATTTCTACGACCTTAACATAATTCTTCACTGCGTCATTTGTGCGTTGTCTGATGAAATCAGATGTTGCGATGATAAGACGTAACATAATCTCTACTGTTTCGTTACGCACTTCGGCAGCGGCGCGTATGTATTTCGGGCTTTGCTGCATGAGCAGCTCATGCTCGTCGTGAGCCAGCATATAGCAGCTTCGTATATAGTAGCTGAACGGTGCTGTGTAGCGGTTGTGATCTATGATCTCGTCGTTCTGTGATATAACGTGCCATATATCTTCATCATTGCCATGCTTCAGACAGCTGAGCATTCCGAGCGTCAGCAGCGCCATGTCTCCGACCTCTGTGGAGGAGTATCTCTTAACGATATCGGATATCTTTCCGACTATTTCGTTATATTGCTCGCAGTTACCCATAAGCAGTGCGCATTTCGCGGCGGTCTTATATGCGATAAGCCCCGTGGGTATTGATTTTTCAGCTGTACATAACTGAGTGACCTCAAGCGACTGCGTCAGGCTTTTGCGAAGATCGCCCATGTAGTAGTGCATTTCCGCGGTGTAAACAGCCTCGATGTATTCGCCGTGCCTTACCATTTCAGTGTACATTCTGTGGTAGCGTGTGAACTGCTCGAACTGCGTAGAAGTAGGTACCGAGTACTGATACAGCAGCGAGAATATCGAGGGTGTATAAAGTGACCATGAGTAAAACGGCGGATCGTATTCGGTGCTTCGCGAAAACAGCTCATACGCGCATTTAATATGCGCACCCATTTTCTCTATAAGGTAGAATTCCTCATACATTCGAAGCGCGTGGGTATAACACAGAACGTTGTTGCGCTCGCTTTCGGTGTAGTCGTCCGACGTTGAGATATGAGCGATTATATCGCGGAACAGATACCTTGTGCGCTCCTTGTAGTCTGTCAGCATGAGCATGGCTACCATTCGCACAAGTCTTGGTATCATCGGCTTGCAGGTGAGCGTTATATTGGTCACGATCTCATATATGGACTGCTTGTGGGTAAGGATATAGTCAAGTGCAACTATGCCTTGTACAGGCAGGGTTGCAGCTGTTTCGTATTCGCCCGCTACGCAGTACTGGCAGATAGCTGTAAATACTTTTCCGCAGCGCAGAGAATCCTTTGCACAGCAGCGCAGAAAAGCGCTTCTTGTTTTGTCGGGGAGCTTTTCGAAGCCTTTGAGCACTGCTTTCCTCGCAAATTCAGGAGGTGAATAGTTGCGGCTTTTGCTGTTCACCCATAGGTTTGGAAGTGCAAGGTTTATCTTCTCAATGCCGTCGGTTATAGCTGACAGCGTAATATTGTCAGAGCCATAGAACTCTACGATATCAGGCTCGGATAACATATCTTGGCAGGTCTGCTCGTCTACGCTATTAAAAGCGCATACGCAAAGCGCGGCAAAGCGTGCATGGCGTGGCAGTAGCTTTATGACGCTGTTATATAGCAGAGAGAATAGCCCGTAGCTTTCGGGGACTTCTCCTCTGACGAGAAGCTCAGCGCTGAGCTTTGTACGAAGCATTTCGCCCTTTGTCTTGCGATTGATAAGTGCAGCATCGGCGTCCGTTATACCGTAACTTTTCAGATAATCATCAGTCTCTTCGATAGTGAGCGAAAGTTCATTGCGGTCTATGAGATTTATGTCATTATGTTCGACGAGCATCTGATGATAAAATGTGAGACCCTCGCAGGACATGATAGTGCTGGCAGGGGAATATATCGTGATAAGACGGAAACAGTAGAGATTGTTCAATATCATTTCCGTTGCTGATGGGGTGTCTATAATAAAGACGGGTACCTTATCACATTGGGCAGAATCAAACTTGTCGCGAAGTCGGATGAAGTCGCTTTCCGTTATAGGTATCTGCTCCTTGTTTCCAAGAAGCAGTTCGCAGTAGCGTGCAAAGCATTCATTTGCCGAATAGTGGTTATCACCAATAAAATGGCAGGAGCGGTAGGCGGGACGTGAGCGCCTTATAAATTCGCGAAGCAAAGTGGTCTTGCCATAGTTTTCAGGGGCACACAGAATAGTAAGCTTTTCGGAATAGATACTTTTAAGCCTGTTGTAGAGGCGTTTAGGGATATATAGTTTTTGGTGCTCTGACATCTTGACGCTCCTTTCTGATGATATAGTGTTATTTTAGCATATTTTCGGCTGAAAGTACAGCGTTTCGGTAAAATAAGGCTGTAATTCAAAAAAATTTTCAAAAACACTTGACAAATCGTTTTGTATGTAGTATAATTATCGAGTAATAAAGCAGAGCCACCACACTCTCACCCGCCGACGTTAGTTCTGTCAGGCGCGGTCCTTAAATGAAATATCGCCTTTTTGGGCTTTTCAGTTAAGCGTGAGTAGTGTGTACTCGCGCTTATTTTATTTCACAGAGCTTTAGATTTAATTATGGAAAGGCGGTGCTTCAAAATCGGCACAAAAGAACAGCTCATCAATGAGGAGATCCGTGAAAAGGAAGTAAGAGTTATCGGTATTGAGGGCGAGCAGCTTGGCATCATGGCAACTGCAGACGCACTTGATAAGGCTATCGAGGCTGATCTCGATCTGGTACTCATCGCTCCCGGCGCAAATCCTCCGGTATGCCGCATCATGGATTACGGTAAATATCGTTTCGAGCAGACCAAGAGGGAAAAGGAAGCCAAGAAAAACCAGAAACAGGCCGAGGTAAAGGAGATCAAGATGTCGCTTAATATCGACACCAATGACTTCAATATCAAGGTAAGAAACTGTATCAAGTTCCTTCAGAACGGCGATAAGGTAAAGGTTACTATCCGCTTCAGACGTGCGAGAGAGATGTCTCACATGAACCTCAGCGAAGAATTGATGAAGAAATTCATGGAAGCCGTTTCGGAGTACGGCGGTTCCGATAAACCGTCCAAGCTCGAGGGTAAGAACTACGCAGTGGTTTTAAGCCCCAAGAAATAAGATAGTGCACTGGGCGCACTTTAAAAAGAAAATCTCAAGGAGGATACCAAAATGCCTAAGATCAAAACACACAGCGGAGCTAAAAAGCGTTTTAAGCTGACAAAGACCGGTAAGGTAAAGATGCAGCACTGCAACAAGCGTCACATTCTTACCAAGAAGTCCACAAAGCGTAAAAGAGGATTAAGAGCAGGCGCATATGCTGACGTTACCAACGTAGCTGCAGTAAAGAGCCTTATTCCGTACAAATAAGAATAACGCGTAAGAACAACGCGGAATAGGGTTTTCCGCAGAAAAAATTTAGGAGGTAATGTAACATGGCACGCATTAAGGGCGCACTCGCTACTCGTAAGAGAAGAAATAAAACATTAAAGCTGGCAAAGGGCTACTGGGGTTGTAAGAGCAGACTGTTCAAGACCGCTAAGGAAGCTGTAATGAAGTCCGGCCAGTATGCTTATGTAGGCAGAAAGCTGAAGAAGAGAGATTTCAGAAGACTCTGGATCACAAGAATCTCCGCTGGCTGCAAGGCTAACGGCATGAACTATTCTACATTTATGAACGGTCTGAAGAAGGCTGCATCACACTCAACAGAAAGATGCTGTCCGAGAT
>JAZNWG010000141.1:0-1691 GCA_045593225.1 Oscillospiraceae bacterium | reverse complement strand
GCTTATGTAGATCACCCCAGCTTCGGTCATGCTATAATATCAAGAATTCTTGAAAAGCACGGCTATCGTGTAGGAATTATATCCCTACCCGACTGGCACAGCGCTGAAGCGTTCAAAAAGCTTGGTCGTCCCCGTCTGGGAGTGCTTGTTTCATCAGGAAATATTGACAGCATGGTAAATCATTATACAGTAAACAAGAAAAAGCGTTCAGATGATGCGTATGCACCCGGCAACAAATCAGGACAACGTCCCGACCGTGCTGTGATCGTCTATTGCAACAGAGTTCGTGAGGCTTTCGGAAACATCCCCCTCCTTATCGGTGGCGTGGAAGCAAGCCTGAGGCGTTTTGCGCATTATGATTACTGGGACGATAAAATACGTCGTTCTGTATTGCTTGACAGCCGTGCCGATATTCTTATGTACGGCATGGGCGAAAGACAGATAGTTGCTCTTGCAGACAGACTTGCATCGGGTGAAGATGTAAAGAATATAACAGATATACCAGGCACCTGCTATTTATCTGCAACTTCTGAGATTGCTGACAGTCAGCGTATTCCTTCCTATGAGGATTGTATTTGCGACAAACGCGCTTATGCTGATTCGTGCAGAATTCAGTATTACGAACAAAATCCCTTTACAGGAAAAACTCTGGTGCAGGCGCATGGCGATAAATTTGTAGTGCAGAATCCGCCCGCAAAACCGCTTTCTACCGAAGAGCTTGACGAAGTCTACTCTCTTCCTTATATCAAAACCTATCATCCGATATATGAGCAATTCGGCGGTATTGAAGCTATAAAGGAAGTAAAGTTCAGTCTTACAAGCTCAAGAGGCTGTTTTGGTAATTGCAATTTCTGCGCAATCACATTTCATCAGGGACGTATCGTAACATCACGAAGCCATGATTCACTTATTGACGAAGCGGAAATAATGACACACGATCCCGAATTCAAGGGATATATCCATGATGTGGGCGGTCCTACCGCCAACTTCCGGTTCCCGGCTTGTGCAAAACAGCTTAAGGTGGGTGCATGCAAGGACAGACAATGTCTTTTCCCCAAGCCATGTCCCAACATGAAAACCGATCATTCGGAATATCTCGCTCTGCTCAGAAAGCTGAGAAAAATAAAGGGTGTAAAAAAAGTATTTATACGCTCAGGTATTCGTTTTGATTATCTTATAAACGATAAGAATGACGAGTTTTTCCGTGAGCTGTGTGAGCATCATGTAAGCGGTCAGTTGAAGGTTGCTCCCGAGCATATTTCCGACAATGTACTCAAGCACATGGGCAAACCTAAAAACAGCGTATATAACAAATTTTCAGATAAATTCTATGACATAAACAAAAGGATAGGCAAAAAACAGTATCTTGTCCCCTATCTTATGTCGAGTCATCCAGGAAGTACCCTGAATGATGCGATTGAGCTTGCCTTGTATCTGAAAAAACACGGCATCAATCCACAGCAGGTACAGGATTTTTATCCCACACCGGGCACTATATCCACATGCATGTTCTATACAGGGCTCAATCCGCTGACTATGGAAAAGGTATATGTCCCTAAAACATACAGCGAAAAAACAATGCAGAGAGCTTTGCTTCAGTTCCGTAACCCGGATAACTACAAGCTCGTGCATAAGGCTCTTCTCGAAGCAGGACGTGCAGATTTAATCGGCTATGATGAAAAATGTCTTAT
>JAZNWG010000140.1:0-15485 GCA_045593225.1 Oscillospiraceae bacterium | reverse complement strand
AAGCCTTATCCAGCATCGTCTCGCAGAATATCGCATATCCGCGCTCGGGGTCGTTGAGGAAAACATGGGTCACCGCTCCGACAAGCCTTCCGTCCTGAAGTATCGGGCTGCCGCTCATTCCGCAGATTATGCCGCCCGTCTGCGACAGCAGCTCGGGGTCGGTAATGCGTATGACCATGCTCTTGCTGCTCTCCATGTCACAGATGTTGATGTGCTCGATGACGATGTCGTACTCCTTGGGAGTGCTGCCGTCAATGGTAGTCAGCATCGTTGCCGCGCCTGTTTTCACCTCTTGTCGGAACGCCATCGGTACAGCCTCACCACCTATCGGAGCCTCGCTCACCGTACCGAATATGCCGCATTTTGTGTTGCGTTCTATAGTGCCGATAGCGTCATTCGGAACTATCCTGCCGCAAAGCTCACCCGGAGCGCCTGCCTCGCCCCTTATTATCCCGTTGATGTCAGCCGCGGTTATCTCGCCGCTTAAAAGCGGCATGAGCTCGCCTGTCGTCACATCACTCACCGAATGCCCAAGTCCGCCGTATTCGCCTGTCACAGGGTCGAAATAGCTCATCGTGCCGATTCCTGCCGCGCTGTCACGCACCCACACGCCTATCTTGTAGATACCGCAGTCCTCGTAAGGCTGCATTCGTATCAGCCTCTCACTGTCGCCGCGGTGAAGTATCACCTCACACCTGTCGGGGGAAAGCTGTATAGCGTCGCTTATATCGCTGTTTGAGCGCACGCGCACGTCATTTACGGAGATTATGACATCGCCCTCTTTTATTCCTGCGCTTTCGGCAGGCGAGTCCGCTGTCACGCTTATTGCCATCACGCCGTCAGTCCTGAGCTTTATACCGAAGGGCGTGCCGCACGGCACCAGCATCGGGCGCTCGACAGCCGCTACCGAGGCGGTCTTTATCGGCACTGAACCTAAATAGTAGCAAGCCTCTTCTCCGTCGTCGTAAAGCTTTGCTCCATAAAACGAAACGCTACTGTCCGCTCCCGCCTCAACGCTTACCGAGTCGGGCAGCACCGCGCAAAAGCAGCCTATCACAAACGCTGCACAGGTAATTATCCCGCACAGCAGCCGCGATAATATCTTAGCCGTTTTTTCCATAATATATCACGCTCTGTAAAGAGCTCCTGCCTTTCAGTTTTTCTTTGCTGTTACTCAAATACTATTCGCTTTTTCCCGTCAAATATAAAAGGAAATTTTCTGTGCCGCGCAGTTGAGCCATTGTCAATAGCAACCGCACATATTTCCATTTTATGACATTATCATGCTTTTGTTATACTTGACATTTCCGCAGGCAGGTAGTATAATATAAGTAACTGTAACATGGTGTAATATCGCATTTTTTACGGACACAGGCATGATACGTCATGCATTCAATAAAAACAAACGTGGCAGTCATAACAGCCCGTCGTGGCACCGAAGCCGACGGAATAGCGCTGTAGCCGTTACATATCCATACTCTGTACGGGACAGCTATGCCCTGCCGCGGTATGGAATAACTGCCGCATATATTCGGATATCCCCCGAGGAAAGGACTAATAATGGGTTTACTCACCAACAACAAATTACTGACTGAAAAAGAAAACGTTTCTTCAAAAAACACAGCCAAGAGCACTGCTGTAAAGGGCAAGGCCACCAAGACTACCGCTGCGAAAAGCGGCAAAAAGTCTCCCCAGAAGAACGGAAAGCAGAACGAAGCAAAGACTGCGCCTGCTCAGAAGACCTCGGCACAGCAGAAAAATATTGCTGTAAAGAAATTCAAGACCAAATACCCGACAGTAAAGAAAAACACGCCGCCTGCAGAACAGCCCTGCTCCACTCCCGTGAAGTTCACGGCACTGGGCGGTCTTAACGAGATAGGCAAGAACCTTTATGTCTACGAATGTGGCAATGATATGCTGATAGTTGACTGCGGTCTTGCATTCCCCGATGACGATATGCCTGGCGTTGACCTCGTTGTGCCCGATTTCACATATCTCGAAAAAAACAAGGACCGCTTCCGCGGTATCGTTATAACCCACGGCCATGAGGACCATATCGGCTCGCTCGCGTATCTGCTGAAAAAGGTGAATGTCCCGATATACGGCACACGCCTGACTCTCGGCCTTGTCGAGGGTAAGCTGAAGGAGCATAATCTGCTCTCGCAGGCCTCGCTGAACGTGGTAGTGCCCAGACAGCAGGTAAAGCTCGGCTGCATGTCGGTGGAGTTCATCAGAGTAAATCACTCTATCCCCGATGCCTGCGCGCTTGCTATCCACACTCCCGCAGGTGTAATTATCCACACAGGCGACTTCAAGGTCGACTACACTCCCATTGAGGGCGGTATAATCGACCTCGCGCGCTTCGGCGAGCTTGGAAACAAGGGAGTACTCGCACTCATGTCCGAGAGCACCAACGCAGAGCGTCCCGGCTATACAAAGTCCGAGCGCAGTGTAGGAGAAAGCTTCCGCGGATTGTTCAACTCCGCTGACGGAAAGCGCATCATAATCGCAACCTTCTCCAGCAATATCCACAGAATACAGCAGATAATCGACCACGCTGTCCGCACCGACCGAAAGGTCGCAGTCTCGGGCAGAAGCATGGTGAACGTTATCGCAAAGGCTGTGGAGCTGAATTATATCAAGGTGCCCGACGGCACTCTGATAGATATCGAAGAGGTAAACAAGTACCCGCCCGAAAAGGTGGTAGTCTGCACCACAGGCTCACAGGGCGAGCCTCTGTCCGCGCTGTCGAGAATGTCCAGCGGCGACCACAGACAGGTCACCATCACACCGAATGATTTCATAATCATCTCCGCAACACCTATCCCGGGCAACGAAAAGCTTGTCACAAAGGTTGTAAACGACCTTATGAAGCAGGGCGCCGAGGTAGTATATGAGTCCATGTACGAGGTGCACGTTTCGGGCCATGCCTGTCAGGACGAGCTGAAGCTGATGATATCTCTCACAAAGCCGAAGTTTTTCATTCCTATCCACGGCGAGTACAAGCATCTCAAAAAGCATGCAAAGCTTGCTATCGGAATGGGAGTTCCCGAAGAGAATATCTTCATCTCGGATATCGGTCAGATGATCGAAACTGACGGTATCGAAATGAAGTTCACAGGTACTGTACCCGCAGGCAGAGTAATGGTAGACGGCTACGGTGTCGGTGATGTCGGAAGCGTGGTGCTGCGCGACAGAAAGCACCTCGCAGAGGACGGCATGATGGTCATTGTCGCAACCATCGAGCGCGAAAGCGGCAGAGTGCTTGCAGGCCCCGATATCGTATCGCGCGGCTTCGTGTACGTGCGTGAGAGCGAACAGCTCATGGACGAGGCTAAGGCTCTCATGAAAAAGGTAATGGACAACTGTAACGAGCGCAATATCCGCGAATGGGGACACATCAAATCCGCAATGCGCGACGCGCTGAGTGATTATATCTACTCCAAAACAAAGCGCAGCCCCATGATACTCCCAATCATCATGGAGGTCTGATCGGCATAGATCGGAGGACGAATCTTGAGAAACTTTTATAAGAGCAATATACTGCTCGCCCTTGTAGGTGCGCTTATCGTGTGCCTGCTGCTGCTGGACGGAATGCTGTTTGCAGACGAGCCTTATCTGTTCTGGCTGTCACTGCCGATACTGCTCCTCATCTCGGGTCTTTGTGTAGGCAAGCTGATACAGATACGCCGTAATGAGTATTGCTATTTCGAGCAGCTGAATGCTACGATAGACAGCTCAAACCGTGTCGCACTGTGCAGCTTTCCCCTGCCCGTCGCACTGGTAAACGAAAACCGTATCATCGTCTGGTGCAACGAGAGCTTTATACGCTGCTTCTACAAGCCCGACGAGGAGGACAACTCACTGGATTTTGTGACAGAAGAACCTGTGGAGATGTTCATCGGAGAGGGCAGAGAGATAGAATACGAGGGCAGGAGCTACCGCGTTTATGCGAGAGTGCCGCAGTTCACACCCGACGAGAGCGAAAACGCTAAAAAGGGTGTTGAGGTGCTTGACACTATAAACCAGATAACCATGCTGTTCTTTGAGGACATCACAGACTTCAAGGGACTGCAGGAGGAGCACAGAATGTCAAAGACCATGGCGATGATCGTCATGGTAGATAACTATGAGGAGCTTTTAAGCGGCAGTAAGGAAAGTGAAAAGGCATACGTCACTATCCAGATAGACAGACTGCTGGAGGAATATTTCACCGAGAAGAACGCAGTGCTTCAGAAGCTGTCAGCAGACCGCTTCCTTGTTGTTATCGAGGAGCGCTTCGTGCGCGAGATGATCTTCGACAAGATGAAGATACTTGATCTTGCAAGAGAAATAAAGGTTACAGACAGAACCAACGTTACGCTGTCCATCGGTATCGGACGAACAGCCTCTACCCTCGCGGAGAGTGAGAACTACGCGCGTCAGGCGCTCTCCATGGCGCTCGGACGAGGCGGTGACCAGGCTGCGATAAAGACCGAGTCGGGCTTCCATTTTTACGGCGCTGTTACTCAGGGCACAGGCCGTTACAGCAGAGTCAAAACGCGAATTATGGCGGACGATATCAAAATGGTCGTTCGTACAGCCGATGTTGTGTACATAATGGGACACAGCTACGGCGATTTCGACAGCGTAGGCTCTGCGATAGGTCTTGCCTGCGCGATAAGAAAGATGGGCGTTCAGGCTTATGCGGTCGTTAACAGAGAATTCAATGCCTCGAAGGAGCTTATAGAGCGCTTCTCCGACTACGAAACTCCCGTAGTTATCGAGCCGGAGGTAGCAAAGATAGGCTTTACAAGGAATTCGCTGCTGATAATCGTTGACACGCATATCATAAAGAAGCTGGACGATAAGGAGCTGTTTGAAAAGGCACACCCCGAACAGATCGTCATCATCGACCACCACAGGCTCTCTACAGGTGCTATCGAGGACGCAGGCATCATGTGGCAGGACCCCAACGCCTCCTCCGCGGCAGAGCTTGTTACAGAGCTTATCCAGTATTTCGGCGTAAACCCGATACTCACCCCGCTTGAAGCAGAAGCGCTTCTCGCAGGTATCACGCTCGATACAAAGGATTTCGTAATGCGCTCGGGCGTTTCCACATTCGAGGCGGCGGCGTTCCTTAAAAAGATGGGTGCTGATACCGTATCGGTAAAGAACCTGTTTGCAACATCAATGCAGAGCAAGGCAAAGAAGGCAGAGATCGTTTCCGCGGCAGAAATATACCGCAGCTGCGCTATCGCACTGGTTGACGAAGAGTTCCCCGATATGCGTGTTATCTGCTCGCAGGCAGCTGATGAAATGCTGTTTATAAGCGGCGTTGACGCTTCGTTTACCGTATATCCCATCGAAAACGGCGGCTGGGCATTCAGCGCAAGGTCGCTCGGAAAGATAAATGTTCAGATAATCATGGAGAGCCTCGGCAACAAGAAGGACGACGGCGGCGGTCACCAGACAATGGCAGGTGCGCAGCTGTACGAGCTTTCCGATACCGAAGCTATCCGTAAGCTATACGAGGCTATCGACGCATATTTCGACAGCCTTTCACAGACTTAAAAACTCAGGAGGTACAAACCAATGAAGGTAATTCTTTTACAGGACGTTAAGGGCACAGGTAAGAAGGGCGAGATCCATGAGGTAAAGGACGGCTACGCTATCAACTGCCTTATCAAGAAGGGCCTCGCACAGGAGGCTAACGCAAAGAACCTCAACATACTGCAGGGTCAGAAGGATCACGCACAGCACGTTATCGACGTTGATACAGCAAACGCAAAGGCTATCGCAGAGAAGCTTCAGGACAAGAAGATCGAGGTAAAGGCTAAGGCAGGTGCAAACGGCAGACTGTTCGGCACAGTTACCTCAAAGGAGGTTTCCGCTGCTATCAAGCAGACGCTCGGCTGCGATGTTGACAAGAAGAAGATCAACATCGGCATGAAGATCGAGGGCTTCGGCGATTTCGCGGCTGAAGCTAAGCTTTACGCAGGAGTTTCCGCAAAGTTCACAGTAAGCGTTGTAGAGGGCTGATATGGCTGAATATGATATTTCGGGCATCAACCTGCCCTACAACTTAGACGCGGAGCAATCGGTACTCGGTGCAGTGCTGCTTGACGGCGAATGTATGGCTGAGATAGCGACCGTGCTGCAGCCCGAGCATTTCCATATCGCACTGCATAAGGATATCTACGCGGTGTTCCTGCAGATGTTTCTTTCAGGCGAGAAGATAGATATCGTTACAGCACTTGAAAAGCTTATGGTGCAGGGCATATTCGAGACCGCCGAGCAGACAAAGGAATACCTTGTCCGTCTCACCTCTGCGGCTCCAAGTATAAAGTCCGTTGCAAAGTACGCTGATATCGTTACCGAGCGCTACATGGTGCGCAGCCTTATCTTCGCGGCAAAGGATATTATCGACACCGCAAACGCAGGCGGTCAGGACGCAGATACTCTCGTTGACTTCGCAGAGCAGCGCATTTTCGAGATACGCAGCGGCACAGAGGTCAAGGGCCTCACGCATATCAGCGGTATCGTCCTTGACAGGATAAACGCTCTCAACGAGCTTTCGCGCTCCGCTAATGAGGGAGGACCTGCCATGACAGGCCTTTCCACACTGTTTACGGGCCTCGACAAGCGTATCCATGGCCTTAACAAGTCCGACCTTATAATTCTCGCGGCGCGTCCCGGTATGGGTAAGACCTCTTTTGCGATGAATATCGCCACAAACGTGGGCAAGAAATACCCCGACAAAGCAATAGCTGTTTTCAGCCTGGAAATGTCCAAGGAGCAGATAGTCGGCAGAATGATAAGCTCTGAAGCCTCGCTAAGCTCCGATCAGATGAGAACAGGCAATATATCTACCGAGAAATGGCGCGATGTCGGCAGGGCTGCCGATATCCTGTCGCGACTCAACATCTACATAGACGACACCGCGGGCGTCAATGTGGCAGGCATCAAATCCAAGCTTCGCCGCATAAAGAACCTCGGACTGGTCATCATCGACTACCTGCAGCTGATGAGCTCCACAAAGAACTTTAACGGCAACCGAGTAGTCGAGATCTCCGATATCACACGAAACCTGAAGATAATGGCAAAGGAGCTTGATGTTCCTGTCATCTGCCTGTCACAGCTCGCGCGTGGCCCCGAGCAGCGTCCCGACAGGCGACCGCTGCTGTCCGACCTTCGTGAATCGGGCGCTATCGAGCGGGACGCGGACATCGTAATGTTCCTTTACAGAAACGCATACTACGACAAGACCGACCCCAACGTAAATGCCTGCGAATGTATCGTGCAGAAGAACCGTCACGGTGAAACAGGTACAGTAGCGCTCGGCTGGGACGGCGAGTATACAAGATTTACAAACGCGGAGCTTGTCCGCACGGAGCAGTAAAATGGATCAGTTCTACGAGAAGATCGTAAAAGCGATCTCTGACTACAACATGATATCCAAAGGAGACGCTGTTGTCATCGCACTCTCGGGCGGCGCAGACAGCGTTTCCCTTTTGTGTGCGCTGGATAAGCTGTCGCAGCAGCTCTCCTTTTCCCTGTCCGCATGCCATGTAAACCACGGGCTTCGTGGCGAGGAGTCGGACGGAGATATGCGCTTTTGCGAGGAGCTGTGCGAGAAGCTCGGAGTGCAGCTTGAAATACTTAATACCGATGTAAAACGCTTTCAGCAAAAGCACGAGAGCCTTGAAGAGACCGCGCGCCGCGTGAGGTACGATTTCTTCGCAAATGTGTCAAGCGGCAAAAAGCTTGCAACGGCTCACAACTCGAACGACAGTGCCGAGACTGTGCTGCTGAACATGATGCGAGGCACGGGTCTGAAAGGACTTTGCGGCATTCCGCCTGTCCGCGGAAATATCATCAGACCGCTGATATACTGCTCACGCGACGAGGTGGAGCAGTTCTGCAAGGAAAATTCGCTGTCCTATGTCACCGACAAGACCAATCTATCGGACGACTACACTCGCAACAAGGTGCGTCACTCGATACTTCCCGAAATGCTGAAGATAAACCCCTCGCTGCTTGATACTGTGTCACGTATGGAGAAAAATCTGCGCGAGGACAACGAGCTGCTCGAAGCGCTCGCTGACGAAGCTCTGCAAAGCGCAAAGGCAGACCGCGGCTACAAGACCGCTATCCTTTCGCAGCAGCCAAAGCCTGTGCTCCGCCGCGCTATACGAAGGCTGCTTATGGACGGCGGTATTGAGCCAAGCACGCTTCGCATTGAAATGGCAGAGGAGATAATCCTCGCAGGAAAGGGCAAGATAAACCCCTGCCGCGGAAAGTTCGTCACCGTTAAAAAGGGAGAGGTATTCATTGAGGAGCAGGAGCAGATATACAGGAAGCATCTCAGCAAACAAAATGACTGCTGATACATGAAGCGATCACGCATACAGGGACCTATAAAGCATAAAAAGGCTGCACAGCAAAAGCTGCGCAGCCTTTATCATTTTATCATGACCGAGCCTTGATCTTAAGACCAGTCCTCTTTTCCGTCCCTGTGCTGTTTCAGGGCGGCAAAACGGAGCAGCTGCTTGCGTGAGGAAATACCAAGCTTGCTGTAAATATTCTTGTTATGATATTTCAGGGTGTTTTCAGTAATGTGAAGGATCTCCGTGATCTCCTTTGCGGTCTTTCCCGAAAGATACAGTTCATAGACCCTGTTTTCAGCGGGTGTAAGCATACCTAGATTTTCCACGAAGAAATTGTACTCCTCGGGAACGATATCCTCCTTATGCTTTTCGGCAAGACGGTCGATCTCACTCTGGGCAAGCTCATATTTTTGCGCTGCCTTTTCGTATTCTTCCTTTGCCCTGCGAGCTTCCTCCTCAGCAAACCGCTTTGCATTTTCAAGGTCGTCAAGCTGCTGCTCATAATAATTATCCTTTTCCTCGAGGAACGCAAAAAGGTCGTCTATCTCACGGATACGCAGCTGCTCGCCGTAGTTCTCCTTTGCTTTGACCTGCTCGATCTTTTTCAGAATGGGAGAAACATATTTCTTGCTCATAAAAATACAGCAGACGGCAGCAAGGATAGCCGAAATCAGAAATATCAGCACAATATTTATCTGCCCCTCCCGCAGAAAGCTTTCATACTGCGCTTTCGGTAGCATAACAGCAACGCTGAAGGGTTCGTTGCCAAGTATTATTTCCTGCGTTAGTCCCACACATTCTTCGCCGCCGAAGTCAAAAAGCTGTGAACCGTTCTTGCTTTTGATGCTGAGATCGTTTTCGGTATTATAACGGTTTGAGCTGAACTGTCCCGAATAAACTCCGTTATGTTCATCAAGCAAGCCCCAGACCTCGGTGCCCCAGCGTCCGGCATCAGTTTTGTATGACAGCTGAAACAGCAGGTCATTTATTTCAAAACCGCATACACCTATGATATTATCATCATACCCCCTTATGGGAACATAAATATATCGCGCTCTTTCCCATGTATCGGGGATTGTAGCGGCGTAACTTAAGACATAGTGCGTTCCGTCCGAAAAGATATCATCGCAATTTTCAAAAAAATCGGTACTGCTTTCGTTTCTCCAGCCGCTGTGGAAATTGATGCCCCTGCTTTTTCCCGTGGAGAATGAGCCTCTGTAAATAGAGAAATCATTATTTACGGTGTTTTCGGAATAAAGGTTTATGTATTTCAGATATATTCCGCTGAAAAGCGGGACGTCGGAATGGCTATTGACAGTTGTATCGAGAATATAGAACGCTCCGCTTGCAGGAGCAACCTGCATATTAAGGTAGACCGAGTCATAAAGCCTGTTCTGCAAAGCGTCAAGAGCTTCTGGATCGTTTTTCAGATCATCAAAGGCAAGATAGTTTTCGGTAAGATAATCCTGAATTGACTGTTCAAGCTGATCCGAAAATGATATCGCACAAGCCGCGAGCTCGTCGCAATTCCGTTCAATGCTGTCCGAACAGGAAGAAAGGCGTGCATTAAGGTCATTCATTATCTGTCTGTCGGTGGGATTAAGAATACCGAACAGGTTAAGCAGAATGACGATAACTGCAAGAAACAGACAGATCACAGAAAAAACATAAAAAGCAAATCTTCTCCGCATCGACAAGCCTTCTGATCCGAACTGCTTTACAAGGCTTCTTATGTCAAGGTATTTCAGCATATTCATGGCTATGACCTCACATATCCTTGGCGGAAAGCTCTTTCAGTTCTTCAAGTGAAGATGCAGCAAGCTCGTTCAGTACAGCTTCCTTGTCCTCGCCGTTTGCTGTCCGTTCAACATACTGATTATGTGCTGATTTAAGCACCAGCTTTACATTCTGCTCGAAATCGCTCTGAATATCCGAAGCGTTGTCATAAACGGGCAGAGAATAAAGCTCATAGCTATCCATCATACCGCTCATCATATCATAAAGGTTTCTGTAGCTTTCCTTTTCGGCAGTGCTTATGTCAGCAAAAAGAGACGCAAAAGCCTCGTCAGTAACAGGGAGATAGCCTGTGCTTGTAACAAAGCGCAGGTTATTTTCTTTTTCGGTGAGCCATTTTGCAAAAATGTATGCGCCGTAATTCTTACGTTCATCATCGCTTTTTACAGCGAAAAGGCCACCGCCCCTGTGAACCGCGGCAGGCTTATCCTCTCTGAACATAGGGTACGGCAAGGAGACCGAAGTAATATTTTCAGTCGTGTTATCGGGATAGAACACAATTTCAGGCTGATAAAGAATATCAGCAGTAGAGCCTATGTTTGAGATTATCTCGACGGTCTTCCAGCGTGAAGCGGCATAGCCGTCATCAAGGCATATTCCGCCGTAGATCGCCGCCTTGCTTAGCGGCAACCATACCTTTTCAAAGGCTGAGTCATTAAGATCAAGCTTTCCGTCCTTGACAAATTCACCGCCATAGGCCTTCATTCCGATATAAGCATAATTGTAAAAATCATTGATCTGCGTGAAATTCTGACCGCCCGACCAGTCATAATAGATATTAGCCGTTTCAAACAATCCGTCATATGTCTTGAGCTTATCGATCGGAACTCCTGTATCGGCACTGAATCTGTCAAACAGGGTCTTGTTCAGGAAAAATCCCTCGGAGGATTTTGCGATAGGAAGCATAAGCAACTTGTCTCCGAAATATCCCTCGGAGATAAATTCATCTCTGAAAAGCGAAAGCTCTTCCACAGAAAAATAGTTGTTCCAGCTAAGGAGCTTATCCTCTCCCACTATCTCCGCAACTCTCGGATATGCGGTAAATAAGTCAGGCAGGTTTTCGGCACCGGGCTCGCCGTTTGCCGAAGCGGAAAGCGCCTTGTCTATCGCCGAGGAGCTTGTGACTGAAACAACATTTACCGTAACACCGTTTTCTCTTCCCACAGTGTCATTGAATTCGTCGATCGCGTCATTAAGGGGAGATTTCGTCTGACTGCCATAAACATGCCACATCGTAAGTGTTATGGGGTTATCGGGATCAGGCCTTGTTTTATCCGAGCATCCCGACAGATATATAGGTATAATTGTAATCGCCAGGAGTATAGCAAGTATCTTTTTCATAGATATATATTCCCTTTCGTACGGGGTATTTTACCCGTTTCCCACCCTTTTCGAGAGAAAAATAAGCCTTTCCCACCCTTTTTTGCTGATTGGGGTGGTGTCAGAAAAGCAGGATTTTAGTATAATAAAGCATGCGAGGCAAAAGTATAGTTTATACCTTTGCCACGTCAAGGGTACTCGAAGTTCCTGCGTGGTACACCAACAGTCACAGGAACCGCCCATTTTTTTATTTTAGCATATTGCTCCTATTAAGTCAAGATTGCTAAAAAAACAACAAAGGAGAGAAAGCGATGAATTACACGGGAAAATGGAAGCTTCATTCCGTAATGACCTTCGATGACGACAATATGCCCGTTTATCTCAGCCCCGAGGAGTATCTCGATTCGCCGATGCCCTACGTTGACGAAAGCGACGAGGAAGCAGTGGCAGACGAGATAAAGGAGCGCAGAAATATCATCAGTATGTCGATAAAGATCTGCGATGACGGCAAGCTTTATATGCTGTCGCCTCTGCCCGAGGGCGTTTCGCAGGAGGAAGTCGACAAAGCGGTCAAAGCAGGCGTAATAAAGCTTGTTGACGGTCAGATCGCTGACGAGCCTAAAAGCTGGGAGATGCGTGACGGCGAGCTCTGGTTTGACACAGGCATCGAGGGCGAGGTCTATGGGGAAAAGGCCGACAGTTGGGTAAAGCCCATTGACGAAAACGGCTTTTTTAATTTTATGAATTTCAGATTTATCAAGGAGGATTAACAAATGGGATTTTTTGATTCACTTATGAAGTCCGCAGGCAATGCGGCTAAGAACGAGGCGGCAAAGGCTGTAAGCAATGCAGCTTCTTCGGTAGGCAAGGGCACAAACCGCACAGAGACATTTACATTCTCCGCACTGCCTAACAGCTTAGCTGAGCTTCAGGCTCTTCCCGAGGCTTCTCTTGACTCCGCGTTCAAGACAACTGCACTTACTATCGTTGCTCTTTGTGCTTATGAGAAGAATCCCGATGCATGCATCGAAATGCTGAACTTCCTCAAGGGTCCTGCAGAAGTAAGTACATACGAAAAGGGCTTTATCAAGGAGCGCCTGAACGGCAAGTTCTACAAGACTTTCTCTTTCTTCGATGGTGCTACTCCCGAGAACGGCTACAAGCCGACAACTCCTTATGTTATAAAGGTAAGCGAAAATCCCTACTCCTTTGACGAGGAAAACTGGGCTACTCTTTATGTCACAAGCGGCGGCGCAGATAATCCCCGTCCCATCAAGCTGAGAAAGAAGCCCTCCACAGGCCAGTGGTTCTTAAACGATATCCAGTGCCTTGCGGATATCCGTGTTCCCGTGGCAGACGATCCCTGGGCTTAATGCTGTAAAATAAGATATCAATAAGGGCGAGTGGGTCTGTAACCCCTTCGCCCTTATTTGCGGAAAGGAAACGACTATGAAAAAGATCACAGTAATGATTATATCGCTTTGCGTGCTTCTGACAGCTACGGCGTGTAATGCTAACAAGACCGAGGAAAGCTCATCCACAACATCTGCATCGCAGACGACTTCAGCATCTCAGATCGAGCAGACCTCATCGACCGAAACGACCGTACAGACAGAACAGACCGAGCAGACGGAAGACATTGTACCCGAGGTCGTTCCGTCGGAAACTGAAACGCAGATACTGAACATCAGCAGAAAGTATGTGTACCAGTATGAATGGATCGACGGCAATGTTGAGCCGATCGTAATATGTGAAGGCTCGGCAGTTATTCTGAACGACGAGGACGCTGAGCGATATCCCGAGCTTGCAAAGGCACTGTCTGACAGTGCGGCTTATCAGGAGATCTATATCAACGAGGAATATGCAGGGCTGAAGGATCAGGCTCTTGCTTCCGAGGGCACCGATACACTCATTTCGACGATGGACATGCAGGTAAGACGCGCTGACAGCGCTGTAGTAAGCGTGCTTTATGACTCTTATTTATACAACGGAATGAATGAGGGCAGCAGAGGCTTCGGCGGCGCAGTTTATGACACCGCAACAGGCAAAACGCTTCATCTCCCCGACGTTGTAACGGATATTGACGCGTTTGCAAAAACTGTCGAGGATCAGCTTTTCGGCACAGTCGGCGCAGATATGTTCTATAGAGACGATATTATCAAAGAGTATTTTGAAATGTACGGCGCAGACGGCACACACTGGACGCTCGACTACAACGGCATTACTATGTATTTTGACGAGGGCGAGATCGCAGACAGAGGCTTCGGCGCGATGAGCGTAACGATAACCTTTGCAGAACACCCTGAGCTTTTCAATGAAAAATACACTGAAGTTCCCGAAGCATATATAGTTTCCCTGCCGATGAAATCAGCATTCTATACCGACCTTGACGGCAACGGAAGCTGTGAGGAGCTGACGATATATGACCGCTACGACGAAGAGAACGTCTACTCCGCGACAGTGGACATCTGCACAGCGGACGATATGTATACGGAAAGCCTCTGGGCGTATGGCTGCGAGCCTTGCTATGTAAAGACTGCTGACGGAAAGCACTATCTGTACCTCTTTACCGAGCTTGAGACGCAGATGTATCTCTATGTTTATGATATCACGAACGGCACTGTAAGCAAGGCAGGCGAATCGAATGTTGCGCCGTACTACAACGACGGTATATCCGCGGTGCCGACAGACCCCGACAGCATGCATTTTGATATCTTCGGCGACGGCGCGGGAGGCGGCATTTCCGATATCAGTGATATCTTTACGGTAGGCGCTGACGGTATGCCTGCGCAGGGATAAGGGAGAAAGCAATGTATTATTCATACCACAACCCCGATATTACATATTTTTTCACCTGGGGAAAGCCTGTGCTGATAGAGGGCAAGGGCGCGGTCTGCAGGGAGGATACCGACATAGGAAAGGAAAACTGGACGCAGGAATACAGCGCTTTGTATTTCAAAGACGGCATTACAGAGATAAAAAGCGGCTTTCTCGAGTCCTTCCCCAACCTTCTGACGTTCACTGCAGACAGGTCTGTAAATAACATCGAAATGACAGAGGATCTCAGCGCTTTGCTGAAAAATAACAGCATTTTCATCCGCGGCTTTTATGACACCTATGCAGAGAGATTCGCGCAGGAAAACGGCCTGCTGTTCATTCACAAGGATATCTACCTCGGAATAAGGCACAATGAGGAGCATAATGAATCCAGAACAGTGACACTGCACTTTGAAAAAAGCGGTCAGATGTGTCTGCTGTATGAGGATTTCTGCCAGGGTATCTCGGCAGGAAATACAATGGGCGGTACATTCTCAAGAGATATGCCGAAGGAATTCCACAAAGGCTGTACCCTCGAGGAATTTGCAGATATGATGCCCGAGGCATATTTTGAACAGATCATGAAAAATAAAGAGCTGGAAGCATTTCTTGACTCTTATGCAGTCAGGAAGGAAAAATAATGCATAAAAACAGGCGTATGCAAAAAGCATACGCCTTGTTTTATATTATCTCATAAAGATCAGATATTGTACAAAAGCTCATCGTATGTGGGATAAGGCCAAGCGTCCTCGCCGACGATCGTTTCCAGCTCGTCAACAACTGCGCGAAGCTCCTGCATTACAGTGAATACATCATTGTGATATGCTACCGCCTTTGCATAAGCGTCCTCAACTGCGTGAGCCTCATCGACCCTAGCCTTCAGCTCGTCAGTAAGACCGCTGAGCTTAACGGTAAGCGTGTTCAGCCTTTCAGCAAGCGCAAGCTCAACGGACGGCTCTATGCCGACAGCCTTCTTGCTTGCCGCGATACCACAGATATCGCCTGTGTACTTCATCACAGCAGGCAGAATTTCCGTTCTAGTCATGTCAGCCGCCGTCAGCGCCTCGATATTGATAGCCTTGGAGTAGTTTTCGAGGTTTATCTCTGCTCTCGCGTGAAGCTCTATCTCGGTATAAACGCCGAACTTTGCAAAAAGCTTTATGCTCTTGGGAGAGGTAAGCGAGG
>JAZNWG010000139.1:0-2148 GCA_045593225.1 Oscillospiraceae bacterium | reverse complement strand
AGACATAAGCAGGTCTATTCCTTTATCCTTAAGCAGATCGGTCACCTTTTCAGCATCAGCGATTCCCTCTTCGGTAAGCGGACGTGTACGGTCGTCATGCACATTCTTGTCGGGCTTTGCATGCCTCACAAAATAGATCGTGGTCATAACAGCCCCCTTATCCTATAAGCCCCTTGTTCATCATTGCCTGTGCAGCAAGCATTACGCCTGCCTTGCCTGTGGGGAATGTAAGTCCGCCCTGCAGCCATACCGCATACGGCTCTCTGAGCGGCGCGTCAGCGGAAAGCTCGACAGATGCGCCCATTGTGAACGCGCCTGCCGCCATGATCACCTTGCTGTCATAGCCGGGCATATCCCACGGCTCGGGAGTAGCAAAGCTGTCAACGGGAGAGCCACTCTGTATTCCCTCGCAGAAAGCGATGAGCTGCTGCTCGCCGCCGAGCTTCAGTGCAGCGATTATGTCAGTGCGCTTTTCGTTGTATTTCGGGAAGCACTCATAGCCGAGTATCTCAAACAGCGCTGTCGCAAATACCGATGTTTTCAGCGCCGCACACACAGCCTCGGGTGCGTGGAAAATACCGAGGTACATTCCGCGCAGCTGGTCAAGGCTTGCGCCGACCTCCTTGCCTGTACCCGGAGTAGTGAGCCTGTATGCGCAAAGCTCAACTGCCTTTGCGTTGCCTGCGATATAGCCGCCTGTTTCGGCAATGCCGCCGCCGAGGTTCTTGATAAGGCTGCCTATGATGAGATCAGCGCCGACAGCGAGAGGCTCTCGCTCCTCTACAAGCTCACCATAGCAGTTATCTACCATTATTATGCAATCGCTGTTCACCTTGCGTACAGCCTTTATCATCTCGCCGATAACGTCGATAGTGAATGACGGGCGCAGCGAATAGCCCCTTGAACGCTGGATATATGCGACCTTACAGCCCTTTGCCCTTGCGGTTATTCCGTCAAGATCGGGAGTGCCGTCAGGCAGCAGGTCAACCTGCTCGTACTTAACGCCGAAGTCCTTAAGCGAGCCGATACCGTCGCCATGGATAACGCCCTGAATGGTGTCATAAGGCTCGCCTGTCAGCGACAGCATGGTGTCGCCTGTGCGCAGTATTCCGAAAAGCGCTGTTGTTATCGCGTGGGTGCCGTTTACGAAATTATGGCGCACCAGCGCGTCCTCCGCACCGAGTATCTGCGCAAACACAGCGTCCAGCTTGTCCCTGCCGTCATCACCGTAGCCATAGCCGTTGGTACCCTTCATATGTATATCGCTCACGCGGTTGTCGATGAACGCTTTAAGCACACGCTGTCCGTTAAGCTCCGCAAGGCGGTCAAGCTCTGCAAATGGCTCCTTGCAAAGCGCCATAGCCTTGTCTGCGGCTTCAAGCAGCGCGGGCGAAAAATCAAAGATCTGCATTTGAATATCCTCTTTCTGTTTAATATCACACTTATTTAATCATACACAATTTTCTCAATTATGTCAACTGTTTTTACCGAAAACCGTAACCAAAAACACGAAGCTGCATAATATGTACTATGAAACGGAAGCCTCAAAGGGAGGCGGAGGTTTCAGAATAATATTCAAGGAGGACATTTATATGTCATGCTTCAACTTTGGCGGCGGCAACTCTTGCTGCTGGATCATTATCCTCATTCTCCTGTTCTGCGTATGCGGTAACGGAAACACAGCAAACAACGGCTGTGGCTGTGAGAACAACTGCAACCCCTGCTGCTGATCAGTGCATAGCCTCTCGGCAGGCCCTCCCCTCGGGGAGGGCTTTTCCTTTGTGTGGCTGGTAAATCGGAATTTGTCGGGAACGCCCGACGGCGAATTCCACCTTTGGATATATCGCGATATGCGTAGATCGCAAAACGGCGGGGTACATTTTGCAAATAGCGTGATGTTTGTCCGTAGGGGCGGATTCCATATCCGCCCGATTATCGCATTGCAATTCTATAACGGGTGGACGCATTATGCGCTTCGCGCAAAACGCTGGATTCCGCCCCTACAATCGTTTTTGAAATATAGCGTCAAATTCCGATTTACCAGCCACACAAAGGAAAAGCCCTCCCCGAGGGGAGGGCCTGCCGAGAGGCTAGGCACTGATCAGCAGCAGGGGGTGCAGGGGGGCGCACAGCCACAGCCGGGGGGGG
>JAZNWG010000138.1:0-2764 GCA_045593225.1 Oscillospiraceae bacterium | reverse complement strand
CTGCTGACAGGCAAATGGAATAAGGCGGGCGTTTACACCGTTGAGGAGTTCGATCCCGACCCTTATATCGAGGCGCTTGACAAGTACGGACTGCCCCACCGCGAGAGCTACGCTCCCGTGCTGGTAGACTGATATGACGATACAGGAAAGACTGCTGTCGGCAGAGCTCAGAACGCCCTGTTACGTCCTTGACGAGGCAAAGCTCATCGCAAACGGCGAGGTGCTGAAAGGCATTCAGGACAGGACAGGCTGTAAGATACTGCTTGCGCAGAAGGCGTTCTCAAACTACGATATGTATAAGTCCATAGCTCCGTTCCTTGCGGGAACAGAGGCAAGCGGTCTGTATGAGGCGCGCTTGGGCGCAGAAGAAATGCCCGACAAGGAGTGCCATGTGTTCTGCGCGGCATACCGCGAGGACGAATTTGAGGAGCTTCTGAATTACGCGGGGCATATCGTGTTCAATTCGCCGTCGCAGCTGAAAAAATTCGGAGAGCGTGCAAAGGCTGCAGGCAAGAGCGTGGGACTTCGTATAAATCCCGAGTGCTCCACACAGGAGGGTCACGAGATATATGACCCTTGCGCAAAGGGCAGTCGCCTCGGCACAACGCTTTTGCAGTGGAAAAGCGAGATGACAGAGGAGCTTATCGGGCTGCTTGACGGGCTGCATTTCCATACGCTCTGCGAGCAGGACAGCGACGCGCTTGAAACAACGCTTTGCGCGGTAGAGGAAAAATTCGGCTTTGTGCTGAACAGAATGAAGTGGCTGAACATGGGCGGCGGTCATCATATTACGCGCGAGGGCTACGATATCCCGAGGCTTGAGAAATGTATCGTCCGTATGCGCGATAAATATGGATTGCAGATATATTTAGAGCCCGGCGAAGCTGTTGCGCTGAATGCAGGATATCTTGTGACAACAGTGCTTGACACGCTGAAAAACGGCGACACGGATATCGCTGTTTTAGATATGTCAGCGGCTTGTCACACTCCTGATGTCATCGAAATGCCGTATTGTCCTCCGCTGTATAGATCGGGCGAAAAGAGCGAGCTCAAGCACACATATCGTCTTGGTGGACCTACCTGCCTTGCGGGGGATATCGTGGGCGATTACAGCTTTGAAGAGCCGCTCAAAACAGGCGACAGGCTGGTTTTCGAGGATATGGCGATATACTCCACCTGCAAGAACAACACCTTCAACGGAATGCCGCTGCCAGATATATGGGCAGTTGAAGCAGACGGCAGCTTCACGCTGCTGGCGCGCTTCGGCTATGAGGATTTCAAGTACAGATTAGGAAAAAAGCGTCACTGAGGTGACGCTTTTTCTCTTGACAAGCCTTTGTTTTTCTGCTAAACTGTATGTATTACTTTATATGGAAAGGAAACTGTTTTCTATGGATATGATAGGAACGTTCTGGTCGCTGGTGCCGCCGCTTGTTGCGATAGTGCTTGCGCTCATCACCAAAGAGGTGTTCAGCTCGCTTTTCGTGGGTATCCTCATCGGTGCACTGTTCTATGCGGGCTTTAATGTTGAGACCGCTATGAACCACATGATAGACGACGGCTTTGTTGCAGCGCTTGCTGACCCTTATAACGTCGGAATCCTGATATTCCTCGTTATCCTCGGCACGATAGTCTGTCTTATGAACAAGGCGGGAGGCTCGGCTGCTTTCGGCGAGTGGGCAAAGACCCACGTAAAGAGCCGCGTAGGCGCGCAGATAATGACCATGATACTCGGTGTAGTTATCTTCATTGATGACTATTTCAACTGCCTTACAGTCGGCAGCGTTATGAAGCCTGTTGCTTCAAAGCACCGCGTTTCTTCCTCAAAGCTCGCATACCTCATCGACTCCACAGCGGCCCCCGTTTGTATCATCGCGCCCATTTCCTCGTGGGCTGCTGCGGTTACAAGCAACATCGAGTCGGGCGACGGCTTTGCGCTGTTTATTGAGGCTATTCCTTATAACTATTATGCGCTGCTCACTCTGGTATTTGTGATCGGTGTTATCCTGCTCAAGATCGACTTCGGACCTATGAAGAAGTACGAAATGCTTGCTGCTGCAGGAGAGGACCCCGGTGACGAGGAGTCGGGTGCTAAGGAGATCGAGACAGGCGCGATCGGCAAGGGCAAGGTATTTGACCTTGTATTCCCGATCATTACGCTTATCGTTGCGTGTGTATTCGGTATGATCTACACAGGCGGCTTCTTCTCGGGTGTTGATTTCATCACAGCATTTGCTGACTGTGACGCTTCCAAGGGTCTTGTTATAGGCTCGCTTATCGCGCTTATCCTGACTATAATCGTATATCTTATCAGACGTGTTATTCCGTTCAGAGTGTGCATGGCAGCTATTACTGAGGGCTTCAAGGCAATGGTTCCTGCTATCCTTATCCTCACCTTTGCATGGACACTGAAGAACATGACAGACAGCCTCGGCGCTGATATCTTTGTTGATACAGTGGTACGCGAGTATGTTGCAGACCTGCAGTTCCTGCTGCCTGCTATCATTTTCCTTATTGCTGCGGGTATCTCCTTCGCAACAGGAACCTCCTGGGGCACATTCGGTATCCTTATCCCGATCGTTGTAAGCATCTTCGAGGGCGTAGACCCCACTATGATGGTCATCTCTATCTCTGCTTGCATGGCAGGCTCGGTCTGCGGCGACCACTGCTCACCCATCTCCGATACTACTATCATGGCTTCGGCTGGCGCGCGTTGCATTCACGTAAAGCACGTTGCTACACAGCTCCCATATGCGCTGACAGT
>JAZNWG010000137.1:0-2239 GCA_045593225.1 Oscillospiraceae bacterium | reverse complement strand
GCTCTTGACGGAGGTACATTATGAGAAAGATATATATTTCATTTCTGGCAGCAATGCTTGCAATGTCGCTCACAACGGCCGCAGCAGGTGCAGCCCAGACAGCAAGCGAGGAAGTCATCGAAGATATCGCTGACGATCTTGCAGCTGACGAGGTTTTTGAAGTTGATATGAGCGAATACGAGGAAGATGTAATTGACGATATCGCGGTGATCACACCCGAGTTCACCGCAACCGCTGTTCCCGCAACAACACTTCCCGACATTGTGGACGACACAATGTATGAGGAGGATATCCTGCCTGACGAAGCACCCATAGATTTCGATGTTGTTCCTGACGACAACGAGGATCCCGAAGATTTCGCAACCTCGACACCAGAGGAATTTGAGGAGCACACCACTCCCCCTGAGCCTTATGTCTATCCCGACTCAATTGATGGCCGGGGCGTCAGCGGAAACGGCACCGAGGAGGTACTGGAAAAATACTATGGCAAATTCGGATATCCCGAGTATATCTCCTATGTTTACAACACAGGTGCTGAAAGCCTTGCAAGCGAGGGCTACGAGGATTATAACATAGTTTTCTGGTACCACGATGTTGCGCTCGTTGAGAATACGCCCGAAAATCAGCAGGCTGTGCTTGATATTGCGGCAGAAAACTGCTATATCAGATTTGTTGACGCAGAGTGGAGCTATAACCAGCGCAAGGCTGTTTATGACGAGCTGGAGGCTATGGATATCGAGGGTATGCGCGTCAAAATGCCGTCCAACATTGAAACTATCTTCGTATATCTGCCCGATGACTCCGAGCATTTCGATGACATTCCGCTGCATGACGGTATGGTGAAGGTAGTACCCGAGAGCGAGATACTCGAAAACGACGACAGCTATGACATCGGCGGCACAGTTATTACAGGCACCGTTCCCGGAATCGGCGGTTACAACGACGGCGCTGTAATACCCGAGACCGGTATAGCCGAGGAACTCACAACAGGTGTTGTTGATGAACAGCAGAACGGTCTCCCGATGTGGGCATGGTTCGGTATTGCGGTTATTGCTTACGTTGCTGTTGGCGGAGCGATACTGCTAATCAGAAAGAACAGAGTATCTGTGACCTCAGATGGCAGTGCAGAGATTGCCGCAGCAGCAAAAAACGATGTTGTCAGGATGATATCCGACAGCACAGAAAAGCCGTCCAACGAGCTTAAAGACAAAATAATGAAGGAACTTGATAAATAAAAGCAGACCGCACGTTTTAAACGTGCGGTCCTTTGTTATTTCATCAGTTTTTTCAGATAATATCCCGTATAGGAATCCTTATTCTTCGCGATATCCTCGGGCGTACCCTTTGCAAGCACCGTGCCACCCTTATCGCCACCCTCGGGACCCATATCTATGATATAATCCGCAGTCTTGATAACATCGAGGTTATGCTCAATTACAAGCACCGTATTGCCACTGTCGGTAAGCCTTTGCAGAATATCTATAAGCTTGCGTACGTCGGCTGTGTGAAGTCCTGTTGTAGGCTCGTCAAGGATATAGATGGTCTTGCCTGTCGAGCGCTTTGCAAGCTCTGTCGCGAGCTTTATGCGCTGTGCCTCGCCGCCTGACAGCGTTGTGGAGCTCTGTCCTATCTTGATATAACCGAGGCCGACCTCTTCAAGCGTGCGCATCTTATTTGCTATCTTCGGGATATTCGCAAAAAACTCAACGCCTTCGGAAACCGTCATTTCGAGCACATCATAGATATTCTTGCCCTTGTACTTGACTTCGAGCGTTTCGCGGTTGTAGCGGTGACCCTTGCACACCTCGCAGGGCACATATACATCAGGCAGGAAGTGCATTTCTATCTTGAGGATACCGTCGCCCTCACATGCTTCGCAGCGACCGCCCTTTGTGTTGAACGAAAACCTTCCCGGACCGTAGCCGCGTGTTTTCGCATCATTCGTCTGCGAGAAAAGCTCTCGGATATCATTGAACACGCCTGTGTAGGTAGCAGGATTACTGCGCGGTGTTCTGCCGATAGGCGACTGGTCTATCATGATGACCTTGTCAAGGTGCTCAATTCCCGTCATATCTGTAAACTTACCCGGGCGCGTTCTTGCCCTGTTCAGCTTTGCAACAAGATGCTTGTATACGATCTCATTTACAAGCGAGCTTTTTCCGCTTCCCGAAACGCCTGTAACACAGGTAAAAATACCTACAGGAATATCAACATCTATCTTTTTCAGGTTGTTCTCAGA
>JAZNWG010000136.1:0-11025 GCA_045593225.1 Oscillospiraceae bacterium | reverse complement strand
TTTATTTGTTAGATACGTCATATCTTCTTGGAGCAAACCATCAGCTGTATTGCATTATCAGACGAGATCCTGCCGCCGAAATCTGCATAGCTTGCGCAGACTTCCATTGAAAGCCCCGCGAATATGCTCTTTACCTCGTTGAGCGTATATAGCCTTATGGTGTTGCCCTCTTCCATTATCGGCTTCGTAAGAGGCTCGTCGTAGGGGTAATCAAGCTGGCCATATATCAGCGTCTTCTTGTCATTGTCCCACTCAAAATTTGAAAGCGTCAGACACTTATCGCCGGCGTCCCACAGCTTACACGGGAAATGAGATACAGCATAATCGCCGTTCATGATATCCATAAAATGCCTGCCGCCTGTCTTCAACGCCTTGGAAATAACTCTGAATATCTTCAGGTTTTCCTCGTCATTTTCAAGATAACCCACCGCACCGTCAGCCATATTCAGAACTACATCAAATTCGTTCTCAAAGCTTATCTCACGAATATCTGAGCAGATAAAACGAGCATTGAGCTTTTCTCTTTCAGCCTGATGCGATGCATATTCTATGTAATCGGGAGTAATGTCAACGCCAGTTACATTAAAACCGCGCCTTGCAAGCTCCAGCGAATGCCGTCCGAATCCACAGGCAAGATCGAGTATCTTCTCATCGCCCGTAAGCTCCAGCTTCTCAATAAGAAAATCTACCTGCCGCTTTGTGTCCTCGACCCAAGACTGATCCTGAATATCAAGCGTCCATATCTTCTTGTACCAGTCGTTCTTCATTGGTTTCATGAGTTTTCTCCTAATTTATAAGTATGCAATTATACGTTTAAGCTGAATAACATTCTCTGCAATATGCTCAGGCGCGTATGCCTCAAGCTCCTCTCTGTCACGGAAGCCCCAAAGCACCGCGCAGGCGTCTATCCCTGCGGCAGCTGCAGTCTGCATATCCACGTTGCTGTCACCGACATAAAGCGCGTTCTCCTTCGGGATATCATAACGGCGGCAAAACTCCAGCGCTGCATCGGGAGAAGGCTTCAGCGGAAATCCGCTGCCCTGTCCGATGACTGCCTTTATGCTGTCACCGAAAAAGCGCTGCACAAGCTCACGCGCAAACTCGTGGGCCTTGTTGGTGTTTACGCAGCAGACAATGCCCAAGCTGTCAAGCTTCTTCACAAGCTCCACAATCCCCTCATACGGCACGGTAAGGTCGGTTTTATGCTTTGAATAGTGCTCCTGATAGAGCTTGTAGCACTGCTCGTGCTGCTCGTCCGTATGACCCTCGGGCAGCATACGGTGCACTAAATTGGGGATTCCATTGCCGACAAAGTGGCGGTAAGCCTCAACAGGGTGCGTTGGATAGCCGAGCATTTTCAGCGTGTGATTGCCTGTCGCCGCAAGATCGTCCAGGGTATTTAGAAGCGTGCCGTCAAGATCAAAAATAACTAATCTGTACATAACTCAAGTTCCTTACTTTTATTCGGACTGCGCTTCCTCTGTTTCGACATCAAGTGCATAGGTAGAAAAATCGGGAAGCTCGTCCTTTGTCACGCATACGCGCGAGTTATACACATTATTCAGCTTCTGCCAGCTGGTGTAGCTTTCGGAATAACTGCCATCTGAATGAATGGTGTATTCTCCGCTGCCCGAAGCAGCCCACAGCCACATTGCATTGTCGCGATAAAGATAGTTGGGGTCAGGCAGCTTGTCGCAGCCTGTGATCGCAACAGGCTTTACGCTGGTACCCGAAAGATGCGCAAGAGCAGCAAACCTCGCCGCAAACGAAGCCGCAGAGTTGAGATACATTCCCTGCCCTATGACATCACAGAAATCATCGCCTGGGTAGAATTCAGCGCTGCTGCCGTTATATACCCATATAAGGTTATTCAATCCATGATACTCGTTGAAGCGCTTAAACATAAGCTGCCACAGCCACTTGTAGCTTTCAGCATCGCCGCCCCACCAATATAGATCAGTATCGCCATCGGTAAGCGGTTGCCATACGACTGTCAGGCGCTCGTCCTTGAAGCGCTTGAGCTGCTGAGCCATATTGTCAATATCAAGGAGCACTCTGTAGCACTGCTCGGATATCATCTCGCTGCCAAACATTCCTTCGATCTCTTCTATGCTCAGCAATGCGATGTCGCGGTCTGTCACTGCCTCGGAAAGCAAGAAATCCGTACCGTTCTTATACAGCCCGTTTTCGCTCTGCATCGGCGCATACCAGTGCCAGCCTAATGAAATGATGCCGCCGCTTCTACCCCATTCAAGCGCAAGCTCTATCTCCTTTTCGGCAGTTTCGGCATCGTCATCGTCTGCAAACAGCGATGAATATATCAGATTGCCGCAACGCATAGCAGGATAACGTCCTGTTTCAGCAAATACCGCGTCGAGCTCGGCGTTTGTACCGACTGTTACATTCTGTGCGGTAAGTACTCGTACTCCGAACATATCAGACAGATACTTCATAGTGCCGATAGTGTGTATTCCGGTGTTCTTTCCTGCAACAGATACGGGTATCTGATAGCAGGTATTGGCGGCTGGCAGGCTGTCCTCAACGATAAAGTAGTCAACCGATGCATAACCGTCCAGCATAGTCAGTGTGATGATAGACGGACCTGCTTCAAGATATATGTTGTCTATCGTATACAGCCCGAATACAGGTTCTTCCGTAGGCGGAATGTAGTATGTTCCGACACAGCCCTCGGGCGCGGAAAGGCTGAGTGCCGCTCCGCTGTAAGAATATGCCGCGATCACTATGCGATAATGCTGCGATGTCGGAACATCTGCTATATGAGTGAGTGTTTTGTCCTGCTCCAGAATTACATAGCCGCTGCCGTCATACTCGCCGTCAGTGCGCGCATAACCCTCAAAAACACCGCTTTCAGCGTTCAGCTTCAAAGCAGTAGGCTGAATATCAACAGCGTATTCCTTTGGGAGAAGCTCCGCCTTCTCTTCAGGTGCATCTGCCTCAACGGTCTCGGTGCTTTCCTGCGTTTCCACGGTTTCGGGCTCTTCGGGCCGCGATTTATCGGGAATGGCAGCACAGCCGCTTACCATTGCCGCTGTAAGCAAAAGCGGCAGCAGTCTTTTAAATAAAAACTTCATATCGTTTTATGATACCTCTGATCACTTTAATTTAAGCGCCTTTCTGAGCTCCTTTTCTTCATCTTCCAGCACCACGGCAAGCAGAATATCTTCGCTGTGCAAAGATGTGTGTCCTCTGGGGATTATCGTATGACCGCCGCGGCTTATACACACGATATTACAACCCTTCGGCAGCGCTATATCCATAAGAGCAATTCCGTCAAGCCTATAATCCTCAGGAAGTGTTATCTCCACAAGCGACGCCTCTCCGCCATTAAGAGGTATGAGCTCCTTTATTGCGCTGATATCTACCTCGCGCTCCATAAGCTGTATGATGTTATCCGTTGCCGAGATCACTATATCAACACCCAGCAGCTTCAGCATTTCCGCGTTTTTGGGGTTGTTTACCTTTGCTATGGTCTTTTTTACACCGAAAAACCGCTTAGCGATCTGACAGCAGACGAGATTATTCTCGTCCTGTCCCATCACAGCAATAACAACATCAGCATTATGCGCGTTGCAGGCGCGAAGCACATCGTCATCTGTGCCGTCGCCGCACACCACCTGCACACCCGAGCTGTTGAGATCGTTTGCGCAGAAATGGCACTGCTCCTTGTCCTGCTCAATAAGCGCAACTGTATTTCCGTGCTCCAGCAGCGCCTTTGCAAGATAAAAGCCTATCTTGCCACCACCGACAATTATAGTTTTCATGTCTTACCCTACGCTTTCTTTGCAAATATCAGCCTGTCGTCCTCATCGAAAACAACGCTGCTTACATTCTGCATTATCATCTCGCTGCCACGAATAACACCAAAAAGCACCTCGCCAGGCTCATATTCGATATCATTGGCTGTCTTGCCGACAAACTGCTTAGGAATATCCATCGTAATAAAATCCACGTTGTGGTTGTCAAAGCTCATAGACGAAGTGACCTGCTCGCCCTCCTCTATTGCCGCACAAGCAGCGCTCACAACAAGGCTGGTCGGGCAGACGATATGTATTCCCATCTGCTCGCATATCCTGCCCTTGCTGATGTCGCGTATTCTCGAAAACACCTTTTTTATGCCGAATACCTCATGTGCAACCTGTGCAGCCATGATATTCATGTTATCGTTACCCGTAACCGCGCACACCGCATCGCACGACTCTATTCCTGCGCGCTTCAGCACATCGCGGTCTATCGGTACTCCGACTGTAGTAAAGCCGCTGAAATCACCCGGCAGCATATCAAAGCTGTTCTCGTCCCTGTCTATTATCGAGATATCATGACCGCGCTTGTCGAGGGTCGTAGCAAGCTCCGCGCCTACCCTGCCGCAGCCGATTATAAGTATGTTCATATCAAAGTCCTTTATCTTTTAGCTTTTTCAGTTGAGTCTTTCGGCAACCGAAATAAGACTGATATCCTTCAGCGTAACACGCCCCATTATTTACCTACGCAGAACCTCTTAAACACCTCCGCGATGACTTCCTCGCTCGCTTTTCTGCCCGAAAGCTCATATACCGCGTCAAGCGCCTGCTCAAGCATAACTCCCACAGCATCGGGCGTAAGCCCAAGCTCCACCGCGTTCATAGCCTCATTCACCGCGTCTGCGGCACGCAGCATACAGCTCCTCTGTCGCTCGTTCGCGAGCACACCTGCCTGCATATCAAGCTTGTCCAGCGCGAGCCGCGATTTTATCTCCTCGGCGAGGATATCAGCGGTCTTGTCCGACTTTGCCGAGATAAACACCGCCCTGCCGAGCTTACCCTCAAGCCTTACCGTGTCAAGCGTAAGCTGAAGATCACACTTGTTGACAATCGGTATCACGAGCTTTCCTGAAAGCTGCTCTATAAGCGTAAGGTCGTCCGCTTCAAGCGGTCTTGAGCTGTCAAATACCGCCAGCACAAGGTCAGCATTGTTCAGCTTTTTCAGCATTATCTCAACGCCTATCTTCTCTATAGCGTCGTCTGTTTCACGAATTCCTGCACAGTCAGCTACCTTCAGCACCACATCGCCTATCGAGATAGTTTCCTCCACGATATCGCGGGTAGTGCCCGCGATGTCCGATACGATACTGCGCTCCTCGCCCGAAAGCAGGTTCATAAGCGTGGATTTTCCGACATTCGGCTTTCCGACTATCGCGCAGGAGATTCCCTCGCGCACAAGTCTGCCCTTGTCATAAGCCGCAAGCAGCGCGGAAAATTCGCTCTGTACAGCGGAAAGCTTTTCTTCCAGCCACTCCTCAGTCACTACGGGCGTGTCGTCATCGGGATAGTCTATCCATGCGGATATCTGCGTTGATATCTCCATTATCATATCCGCAATTGACTCTGCGCGGCGGTACATCGCACCCTCGCGCTGCGAATTCGAGCAGCTCAGCAGCTGTCCGCTCTGCGCGTTGATTATATCAGTCACAGCCTCCGCCTGAGTCAGCGACATCTTTCCATTAAGCAGCGCGCGCTTTGTAAACTCTCCTGCCGCAGCAGGCTCTGCGCCTGCTTTTATGCAAGCCGCAAGCACCCTGCGTGTAACGTATATTCCGCCGTGACAGGATATCTCCGCAACGTCCTCGCCTGTGTAGCTGTGAGGCGCACGGAACATCAGCAGGACACCGTCATCAAGGCGCTCCTCGCCGTCATATATCTTGCCGTAAGCAGCACGATAACCGGAAAGCTCCTCAACAGGCTTTCCTGAAACGGGACGAAACACCTTTGCCGCTATCTCAGCAGCACACTCGCCCGATATTCTGATAACTGAAATTCCACCTGCGGCAGGCGGAGTTGCAATAGCGCAAACAGTTGACATTGTTTTTCCTCGTTATTTCTTGCCGAAAAGCGACGCAAAAAAACCCTTTTTCTTCGGCGCATTCTCGTCTGCCTCGGCTTTTTTCTTGGGTTTAGGCTGCTCCTCTTCCTCGTCAAATACGTTCAGCAGCAGCGGCTTTGTCTTGAACTCCTCCGCCATATCATCAAGCAGATAGGTGTAGGTACGTGTAGGCATTGCCACCTTGTATTCGTCAAGAGTATCGCATTTAAGCAGCTCGCAAAGCTTTTCTTCCATTCTCTCAGGAATACTGTCCGCCGCGCTGTCGTAATACTCCTCGCAGGCGATATTGTATTCCTCTGCAGGATTTCTTCCTGCGACCTGCGTAAGATGTATTCCCTCGCGCAGATACGCGGTATAATCAAGATAATCGCACCAGAATTCATTCAGCAGCGCTGCGAGAATAAGGTTCTGCTTCTGCTGAAGCTCCTCCTCGCCGAACTTCTGAACCGCTTCATCATAAAGCTCCTCAGAATACTGCTGCCACATCTCCGCGTTATAGGAGCCTTCAAGCAGCGATTTTCTGCGGCGGAAGGTCTGCTCGCGGTGCTTTTCGCCAATCATGGTGTATTTCATAAGGTTCACGCGCTCGTCAAAGGTGTCGCCCTCCGAGATACGCTGTATGCGATCTGCCTCTTTCAGCAGCGTTTTGTCGTCAATAGCGCCGCTTACGCGCTCCGTCGGGTAATGACGGCCTGCAAGCTTTTTAAGCTCGAATTTTGTCATCAGCGCGTCATCAAGCGAGGAGAAAAAGCGGCTCTCTCCGATATCGCCCTGACGGCCCGCACGTCCTCGAAGCTGTCTTGTAATGCGTGAGCTTTCTCTCATAGACGTAGCCAGCACCAGCAGTCCGCCTGCCTCGACAACGAAGTCCTTTTCGCGGCAATCCTCTCCACCAAGCTTTATATCAACTCCGCGGCCTGCCATGTTTGTCGAAATAGTCACTGCGCCTCTTTCGCCTGCGCGTGAGATTATAGCAGCCTCCTCAGCATCGTTCTTTGCATTAAGAACAGAGCACTCGATGCCCTTTTCGCGAAGCTTTGCAGCAAGCTCCTCCGACTCCTCTATGCTCTCAGTGCCCACCAGCACAGGACGCTCAGCATTTGCAGCCTCCTCGATAGCCGCGATTATCGCAGCGTGCTTCTCGGTCTTGTCATAGTACATCTGGAGCGGCTTGTCGTTGCGCGCGCAGGGAAGTCTTGTCGGGATAATATCGGTAGAAAGGCCGTACATCTTCTCAAATTCTTCTCTCGCAAGCTCAGCAGTGCCTGTCATTCCCGCAAGCTTCGGGTAAAGGCGTGCAAAATACTGAAGCGCAATATTCCCCATTATGCGACCGCGTGTGGTTATCTTAAGTCCATGCTTTGCTTCGACAGCGGACTGCACCTCGCCGGGGAATACTCGTCCTATTGCAGCGCGGCCCGTAAACTCATCGATAAGCACGATAGCGCCGGCCATCACGATATAGCTGTTTCTCTCTTAAAGCACTGCGTCAGCCTTAAGGCAGGCACATATCTTCGCCAGTATCGGAGCACCCTTTTCGCTGTACAAACGACATCTGAACAGCTTTTCCGCCTTGTCTGTACCCTCATCGGTGAGGTACACGTTGCGGCTCTCCTCGTCTATCTCGTAGTCATCGCCGAGCTCAAAGCCTGAAAGCTTCTCGTATACCTCAGCTGTGGCGCTGCCGTCCTCTGCAGCAAGGTCACCTGCGATAACAAGCGGAATTCGCGCCTCGTCAATAAGGATACTGTCCGCCTCGTCAACGATAGCAAGATTAAGGCTCTCGGGAAATACCATATCAGCTGGCTCAAAGCAGGCAAAATCGCGCAGATAATCAAAGCCCGCCTCTTTTGCGGTTAGGTAGACCACCTGCTTTTTGTATGCGGCCTTGCGCTCCTCACGGCTTGTTTTCTCGGTGATGTAGTCAACAGATACACCCATTTCGTCATATACGGGCTTCATCCATTCGCAGTCGCGCTTTGCGAGGTAATCATTGAACGTCAGCACGTGCACCGCACCGCCGTTTATAGCCTCATAGCACGCCGCAAACACCGCAGAAAGGGTCTTGCCCTCGCCTGTCTGCATCTGCACCATTCTGCCCTCGGACAGGGAAAGTGCTGCGGACAGCTGCTCATCGAACGGAGTTATATCCATCGTCTTTTTGACCGCATTATAGCAGCGCGCGAATACCTCCTCAATAGAGCTTCCGCCCGTGCTGCCGCTCTCTGCAAGCGTTTTTATCTTTGCAATTGCTGCTTTTTTATCCATAATATCCTTTAATCCTGTGCTTTCTTCTGCTTGATCTCTTCTATCTTATTGCGCAGGTCGTCCCTGCGAAGGTCCAGCCATTTAGATACGGTGCGCGTTGTCTGGCCGCTCTGCACCATCTCTTCAAGGCGCTGGAAGCTGACCCATTTTGCCGCGCACACCTCGGTGGACTGAAGGCGTATCTTTTCAAGAGGAACGTCTTTGTTGACGATATAAAAATCTCTCAGCATGCTGTCTGTGGTAAGCGTCCATTCGAGTGTTATCTCATCGGGGAACACGCGTATGCCTGTCTCCTCGGAAAGCTCTCTTGCAGCAGCCTCGCGGCTGTTCTCGCCCGAAACTGCACAGCCACCCGAACACTCCCACTTGCCACCGCTCGTTTTGCTCGGTACGCGCTGGGTAAGCAATATCTCGCCGTTGTCGTTTACTGTCATTATCTGCACGACTATGTGATACTCGCCCTTGGGAATAGGCGCTCCACGCTGTATCTTCTTGAAGAGCGGCTTGCGGTCGGCAGTGTAAAGGTCGAAATATTCCGTCATATATCCTTCTCCAGACCCAGATTTTTCGCAATAAGCTCGCAGCGCTGCTTTACGCAATCAGCCGAGCGCAGTGCGTCGGAAGGAGTGTTGAAGGTGTAATCCATAAGCTTTTCAAGCGTTGTGGACGCTACATGGAGCCTTGTGTCGGAGGACGCGTAGTAAATATAAACATCTCCGTCCTCTGTAACGATAGCACCGTTTGTGAACGCAACATTGGATACGTCGCCAACGCGCTCCTCGCCCTGAGGTGCGATAAACAGACCCGAGGGAGAAGCGATCAGCTTCTTGGGGTCGTTGAGGTCGGTCGCGAAAACATAGATAACATAACGCAGTCCTGCTGCGGTATTTCTTACACCATGTGCAATGTGTATCCAGCGCTTTTCGGTCTTTATCGGAACTGCGCCTGCGCCGTTCTTGACTTCAGTGATGGTGTGGTAAATTCTTGGGCTGATAACTACCTCCTCGGTGCACAGCACGGGATGAGTAATATCCTCGCACAACGCGAAGCACACACCGCCGCCCGAGCCTGTGGAGATGAAGTCGTCCTGGGGTCTTGTGTAGAAAGCGTACTTGCCGTCAACAAATTCGGGGTGCAGCACGACATTTCTCTGCTGGGGCGACTTGGAAATGAGGTTAGGCAGACGCTCCCATGTAACAAGGTCCTTTGTGCGCACTATTCCTGCCTGCGCGATAGCTGCAGACAGGTCGTTTGACGAGGTGTCCTTGCTTTCGGAGCAGAAAACGCCGTATATCCAGCCGTCTTCATGCTGGGTAAGGCGCATATCGTAAACATTTGTCTCCTCAGGGCAGGTGTCAGGAAGAATTACAGGGTAATCCCTGAAGCGGAAGCCCTCTGTGGGGTGTGTGCTCTCTGCGACCGCGAAAAAACTCTTGCGGTCATTGCCCTCAACACGAACAACAAGACAGTACTTGCCGTTGAGGTAGATAGCACCACTGTTCATTACAGCGTTTACGCCAAGGCGCTCCATGAGATTAGGATTGGTGTTGTAGTCCATATCATAGCGCCACAGGATAGGTGCATGAGCTGCGGTGAGAACAGGGTTCTCATAGCGGTCGTAGATACCGTTGTAAAAGTCTGTTCTGGGGTTGGGGCGGCGGATAAGCTGCTCCTGAGCCACCAGCATCTGGTCAAGGCGGGAGTCAAATTCTCTTTTTGTCAACATAGCTTTATATGTTCCTTTCGTGAAGTCAAAGCGCGCTTTGCGCCTGCAATAGATATACATTATTAGTATATCACATATTTTAATATATTTCAAGGTTGACAGAAAGGAATTTACGCGATATAATAGAGAGGATAAAAGCGCATGGTTATGCGATTTTCTTAAGGTTAATTAAGTAAAAAACAACTCATTTCAAGGAGAATTTACATGAAGAAATTTTTATCGTTTCTTGTTGCCGCTGCTATGATCACATCTATGGCAGGCTGTGGCAGCTCCACAACAACTGAAAGCGCATCTGACAGCACTACCTCTGCGCCTGTAAGCGACTCCACACCCGCAACTGACGCAACATCGGGCGAGGACACCTCCGCTTCAACTACCACCTCTGCAGTAGTTGAGGAAGAACAGATACCCGAGGTAAAGTATGAGCTCGGCGGTGAGCTTACTCCCACAATGATCGCAAACTCTGTTCTGAACAAGGGCGATCAGGCTCGTCTTGCAAAAGTGATAAAGAAGCTTCAGGCAGGAGAAAGCGTTGTCGTTGCGTATCTCGGCGGCTCTATCACACAGGGCAGCTCCGCAGGCAACGAGCTGTGCTATGCAAGACTTACAACAAACTGGCTGGAAGAGCAGTTCCCCGATGCTAAGATCAAGTATGTGAACGCAGGTATCGGCGCTACAGGCTCATATATCGGTATCCACCGAGCTGACAGAGATGTTCTCGCGTATGATCCCGATCTGGTGTTCATCGACTTCTCCGTTAACGACACAAGCGACCGTATCACCACCAACAAGTCCACCTACGAGGGCCTTATCAGAAAGCTCTGGAGCCACGATACAGCTCCCGCTGTCATCTGCCTCGCTATGACACAGGAGAACGGCACGAGCGTTCAGGACGCGCACTATGAGATCGCCGCAAAGTATGATATTCCTATGATCTCTTACAGAAATGCTATCCTTGACGTTATAGACAAGGGCTACATCATTTGGGACGATATCTCGGACGACAATATCCACCCCAACGTTCAGGGACATGCTGTGCTTACACAGATGATAACAAACTATCTGCAGACCGTTGTCGACAATGTTGACTCTATCGACGCTACCGAGCCCGAGCTTGCGGAAGCAGATGCAATGGGCGCTAAGTATCAGAACGC
>JAZNWG010000135.1:0-4456 GCA_045593225.1 Oscillospiraceae bacterium | reverse complement strand
GATTTACACCCTGTGCTGCGCGCTGCTCAACTCCTGCGAATATCGTCAGCCATATCATCAGCACAAAGCCGCCGCCAAGACCCATTGAGGCTATAACTCCCGTGACAAACCCGATTATTGCTTCTATCATAGGAACAAGCTCCTCACCGCGGCTGCTATTATCAGCAGCCCGAATACCCTGTGCAGCCACACAGAGCTTATCTTACGTAAAAACAGCGAGCCTGCCACCGCACCGCCAAGCCCCCAAGGGATATACTGCCAAGCGGTAGCTATATCCAGACCGTCACTCATTGCATAGGCGGCTGTCGTGACTAAGCTGAGCACGAAGATAAGCGCGACCGAGCCTGCGTGCGCCTCCTTTGCCGAACAGCCGTCGTGTTCCAGCACAGGAACAGCGATGACGCCTCCGCCCGAGCCGAAAAAGCCGTTAAGACTGCCGCAGAGAAGTCCTTTCAGAAAGTTTTTCATTTTATCACCCTTGCTAGTTTATGCAAAGCTTTCCTGCTTACTCATGTATATTATTGACAACCGGACGATTCGGGTGTATAATCAAAGCATGAAAACGGAGGTGTGACTTATGCGAAAGCAGTATCCTTGGATAGCTTTCATCACAGGCTCAGTTAGCATTTTCGCAGCATGGCTTCTGCGAATGGCACCTATAGAGGAGTCGTTTATAATAACTTTTTTGATCTCATGGGTAGGTTGCACGGGAATCCTGCTGATTCCTGAAGCTGTTGGCTGTCATATCGCAAACAGAAGCTCGCGACCTTTTGTCGCCAACCGAAACTCATTTATATGCGCGGGCGTGCTGATGCTGGTGACTATAGGATTCGTCTGCTGGGACTTATTAGGCAGCCGCGGTTATTTGAGAGGTTTTGTAGCGTTTCTGGCTCTTATCACAATAGGTGTGCCGAGCCTGTTGTCTGTAATCATTAACACCGCCAATCTTATTTACAAGAGAGAGCATATTAAAAAGAGCAAATACATACAGCATGCACTTGAGAACCAACGCAGAGTTAGACTACGCCCATTTTTACCATGGTTTATTGCGCTAGGCATCGCAATGCTTTCCGATACATTATTATGTCTGTTAGTATATCGTGATTTTATGTTCCGACCTGATTACGCTGTGCTCTCAGCAATCATAATAATCGTTCTGCAGCTCGCTATTGTAGTTGCAATCGCGGAAATCGTCGGCACATTGGTAAAACAACTTACGAAGATAAGCTTTGTCGGCAATATATTGGCACTCGCTGCCAATGTCTACTATATAGTCACAAGTATCGTTTATCTCGGGCAGCTTGACACCGCCGCACAATACCATGCGCAAAATACATACGCGGTATATGCAGAGCTCATAATACTTTGCGCTTTCGCCGCAGCCGAAACGGTATGGCTGATATTAAGAGTACGTTCGATGAAAAATCGCACATGATCACAAATAAAGATACCCATAGAATGAGCATACATTCTATGGGTATTTTCTACTTACAGCTTCATCATAATAAACGCCAGCAGCCCCTCAAGATACTCCTCGGAGAAGAAATCGCCGCCCTCATTGAACATCTTGATAACGTCTGCATACTCAGGCTTATTCTCCTTTTCAAGGCTCTTACGTACCATTGAAAGCATCATTTTGTGCATACCGCCGAGTTTTGAATTGTCAAGTCCGCCCGGAAGATAGAACATAGGACACTCTGGCTTGTTCGCGTCCTTTACTATCTCGGTATTCTTGTCGGAGGGAGGATTCATTCCAACTGCCGCAAGAGCCTCGATCTTCCACTGCTTCTTTGCCTTGTCATAGCCCTGTATCTTATTCGCAAAGACCCAGCCGAGGAACACGATCTCGCTGTCCTTTGGGACAGCCTTTTTCGCTTCCTTTAACGTATAAGCAGGAATACCTGTCTTCTCGGACAGAGTCTTTGCGTATCTCTCAGTAAAACCTGTATTGGATTCGTATACTATCGCTTTCATATCGTTTCCTTTCATGGTATGTTTTTTATATTTTACCACACTCGCCGATGCTTTGTCAATAAGCTTTAGCGCTGTAATGCATTTTAGCCAAAAAGAGCTAAAGAAAACGCTGAAAAACCGTTACTTATTTTGTTGACATTACTCTTGCACTGTGTTAAAATAATAATGTGTATTATATTTAAAGAAAGGCAGAAAGATCATGTTATTAAATGGCTCTGATATAATCGTTGAATGTCTTCTGGAGCAGGGCGCGGATACTGTTTTCGGATATCCCGGCGGCGCTGTTCTTAATATCTACGACAGTCTTTACAAATACAGCGATAAGATACACCATGTCATAACCTCGCACGAGCAGGGCGCTTGTCATGCAGCTGACGGCTATGCACGCTCAACAGGCAGAACAGGCGTTGTTATTGCGACCTCGGGTCCAGGTGCGACCAATCTCATCACAGGTATCGCAACCGCTTATATGGACTCCGTTCCGCTGGTAGCTATCACAGGCAATGTTTCGCGCAATCTGCTCGGTCTCGACAGCTTTCAGGAGGTTGACATCACAGGCATTACCATGCCTATAACAAAGCACAACTTCATCGTGCAGAACGTTGAGGATCTCGCTGACACCCTGCGTCTTGCGTTCAAGATCGCAGGAAGCGGCAGAAAGGGTCCTGTGCTCGTTGATATTCCCAAGGATATCACAGCTATGAGCACAGAGTTCACCCCCTGCCCTGCTGTTACGCCGACAGTTTTCAGCGATATAGACGAAGAAAGCCTTGACAGAGCAGCACAGCTTATTGCAGAGGCTAAGCGCCCCTATATCTACACAGGCGGCGGTGTTATCAGCTCCAACGCTTCTGACGAGCTCAAGCGCTTTGCGGAGCTTTGTGACGCACCTGTGTCCTCCTCACTTATGGGACAGGGCGCTTACGATGAGACAGACCGCCGATACATAGGCATGCTCGGTATGCACGGCACTGTAAAGGCTGCGTATGCACTCAACCACTGCGATCTTTTCATCGGTATCGGAACGCGCTTCTCTGACAGAGTTACAGGCGACACCAGCGTTTTCGGAAAGAACGCAAAGATGATCCACATTGACATCGACCCTGCGGAATTCAATAAGAACATCGACGTCTGCACTACTGTTGCAGGCGACGTTGCCGCTGTGCTCTCAAAGCTTTGTGACAGGATCGCACAGAAGAGCAACCCCGAATGGTGCAACGAGATACTTGACGGCGACTTCGGCGAGCCTGTTCAGGCAGGCACTGACGCGCTCCCCGTTACACCTCAGATGGTAATTGAGAAGCTTTGCGAGCTTACAAACGGCGAGGCTATCATCTCCACAGAGGTAGGCCAGAATCAGATGTGGGCTGCGCAGTACTACAACTTCAAAAAGCCGCGTCATTTCGTTTCCTCCGGAGGCCTCGGTACAATGGGCTTCGGTCTCGGAGCTTCCCTCGGTGCGAAGGTAGGAAATCCCGAAAAGACAGTTGTAAACATCGCAGGCGACGGAAGCTTCGCAATGAACCTCAACGAGCTTATCACTGCCGCAACTCACGGAATAAACATTATCCAGCTTGTAATCAACAACCGCGTTCTCGGCATGGTGCGCCAGTGGCAGAGGCTGTTCTACAACAAGCATTTCAGCCAGACTACGCTTGACGCGCGTTATATCGACTATGTAAAGCTTGGAGAGGCGTTCAATATCAAGACCTTTGTCATCGAAAAGTGCGAGGAGATAGAGCCTACGCTCAGACAGGCGCTCGAAACTTCCAAAACTGCGCCCGTTATGATAGAGGTACGCATTGACCGTGACATAAACGTGCTTCCCATGATACCTGCAGGAAAGCCTGTTGTTGACCCGATCACTTACATCAACACGGAGGAATAAGGCATGAAGGAATATGTATTATCCGTAAAGGTAGCAAACAATAACGGCGTGCTGCTGCGTGTGGCAAGCCTTTTCAGCCGCCGCTTCTTCAACATCAAGAGCCTTAATGTTGCCGAAACTGAGACTCCCGAAATATCCCGAATGACTATCGTCGTTGCAGGCGACAGAAAGATACTCGAGCAGATAAAAAATCAGCTTCTGAAGCTCTATGAGGTTCAGGAGGTAAATATCCTCGAAAACGCAGTCTGCCGCGAGCATATCCTTATCCGCGCAGGAAGATCTGAGGACGACCGCCATAAGATAATCGAGATAGCCAACCTCTACCGCGCAAAGCCTGTAGATATCCACCCCGACAGCATAATGGTGGAGCTTACCGGCGAGCCTGCTAAGATAGATAGCTTTATCGACCTGCTTAAGCCTTTCGGCATAGTAAAGATGGTGCGCAGCGGTATTTCGGCGCTTGAAAGAGATTGATTTAAAAAAGCGAGGCTTTTGCCTCGCTTTTTGTTTTCCCTGCCCTTGTTAATAATGCACTATAATATTTAATAGACAGCTGTCTCGAACGGTAATTTCTACAAATCGCTAAAAACCAAT
>JAZNWG010000134.1:0-5574 GCA_045593225.1 Oscillospiraceae bacterium | reverse complement strand
CGCTTTTAAACGGCGAGCAGATCACCCAGTACACCGAGGACGCAGTCCACCTGATAGACGAGCGCATCATGCTCATGATAATCATACTGCTGGTAGTAATCTGCGTTGCGGTAGTTATGATAACGCTGATAAGTGCGGTGTTCTCAAGACGCATCACAAAGCCTATCGTTGAGCTTACCGAGGCAGTACACGGCTTCGGTGACAATGACGAGCTGGTATACAGGTCCGAGATAAATACAGGCGATGAGATACAGGAGCTTTCCGAGACCTTTGAAAACATGACCGAGCGTCTTGCGGGCTATATCGACAACCTTACACGTGTGACCTCCGAAAAGGAGCGTATCGGTGCGGAGCTTGACATCGCGGCGAAGATCCAGCTCAGCGCGCTTCCGAGAGAATTCCCCGCATTCCCCGAGAAGTCGGAGTTCGACATCTACGCTACCATGAACCCCGCAAAGGAGGTAGGCGGCGACTTCTACGACTTCTTCCTTGTGGATGACGACCACCTCGCGGTGGTAATGGCGGACGTTTCGGGCAAGGGAATACCCGCGGCAATGTTCATGATGATGGCAAAGACGCAGATCAAGACCAACGCCTGCATCGGCATGATGCCAAAGGATATCCTTGCAGCGGCAAACAACAGCCTTTGCGAGAACAACGACGCGGAGATGTTCGTTACCGCCTTTGTGGGAATACTTGAGATATCCACAGGTAAGTTCACCTACGCAAACGCAGGCCACAATCCTCCCCTCGTGCGCAAGGGCGACGGCGACTATGAGTGGCTGAAGATGCGTCCGGGCTTCGTCCTCGGCGGTATGGACGGCATAAAGTACACTCAGGCGGAGATATACTTCGGCATGGGCGATATGCTGTTCATGTACACCGACGGCGTGAGCGAGGCTGCTGACAAGAACGAGGAGCTTTACGGAAACGACAGACTGGAGCAGGCGCTCAATTCCATGAAGGGCGCGTCGCCTAAGGAGCTGATTGAGGATATGATGAACAGACTTGAGGAGTTTGCAAAGGACGCAGAGCAGGCTGACGATATCACGATGACCGCGCTGCAGTTCTTCGCAAAGCAGCAGGGCGAGATATGCGAGATAGACCTCCCTGCGGACAAGGAGCAGCTTCAGGTGCTGCTTGACAAGGTAGACGCGCTTCTGGAGCAGCAGGATTGCTCGCCCAAGGCTCAGTACCAGATAGACGTGTGTATTGAGGAGATATTCGTAAATATCGCAAGCTACGCATACGGCGGAAAGCCCGGCCCTGCAAAGGTGCAGTGCGAGTTCCGCGATACAGCGGACGGCAAAAAGCAGGCAGTGCTGACGTTCCGCGATCAGGGCGTGCCCTACAATCCCCTCAACCGTGACGACCCCGACATCACCCTCGGCGCAGAGGACCGCGAGATCGGCGGCCTCGGAATATTCATGACGCAGAAGATGATGGATAAGACCGAGTACGAATACAAGGGCGAGAACATTTTCAGAATGTACAAGACGATCTGATGATATCTGAAAAGGCGGCTCCCACAACTGAGCTTAGCGGCAGCAGATAAATAGCAGTAAAACGCTCCTTATTTGAACTAAGGAGCGTTTTTGCAAAATAAATAAAATATATCAAGCGATTTTGGGAATTTTTATTTTGCCGATATAGTGCAATTTATCTGAAAATATGGTAAAATATATATAAGTATATTATTTTATCTCGGAGGATATATGAAAAAGAGAGTTTTGTGCTGTATTATTTCAGCTTTGATGGCATTTGTGAATATACCGCTTATAGCAGCTGCAACGGACGAGCCTTATGTCATCACCGTCTACAACGAGAGCAACGGTCTGCCGACAGGCGAGGCCAACGTTGTCGCGCAGTCCTCGGACGGCTATATCTGGATAGGCAGCTACGGCGGACTTATCCGCTATGACGGCACGCAGTTCAGAAATTACAGCGCGGAGGGCGCAATAGAGTCAAGCTCGATACGCTCTGTTTTCGAGGATTCGGAGGGCAGACTGTGGGTAGGTACGAATGACGACGGCGTGTACATGATGGAGAACGACGTGTTCACGCATATCACGGCAGAGTCCGAGACCGACTTCCTGTGCATACGCGGCTTCTGCGAGGGCAAGGACGGAACTGTGTACCTTGCTTCAAGCTCGGGACTGGGCGAGATAAGCGGCAATAAGATACAGCCCTACGATATCCCCGAGGTGATGGGCTATACGGTATATTGCGTCGGCGAGGACTCGCTCGGGCGCGTCTGGGGCGCGATGAACGACGGAAAGTGCGCAGTAGTAAAGGACGGAAAGCTCTGCGAGATATTCACCTCGGACAGCGTTTTCGGCAACTGCGATATCTACAGCCTTGCTTCGGACGGCAACGGAAATATCGTGCTCGGAAGCTCCTCGAATGAGGTCGCAAGGCTGAGCAATTTTGACGAGAACGGAAATTACGATACAGAGTATTTCGCGGTAGGCGGTGTGACCTCGCACAACAGCGTTACAGCAACCGAAAGCGGCTACATACTGGTTGCGGGAACTCAGGGCTACGCGGTGATAAAGCCTGACGGCAGCGTGAGCGAGTTCACCGAGGACAAGCCTTCGTCTGCGGTAAACACTGTAATAAACGACTACGAGGGCAATATCTGGCTTGCCTCGTCAAGCTTCGGCGTTATCAAGTATTCGCATGGCTGCATAAGCACCCCGAATGACGTGGCAGGGCTTCACGATATCACTGTGAACACCGTCGCAAAGGCAGGCGGCAGATACTACCTCGGCCTTGACAGCGGGCTTATGATATTCGACAGCGAGTGGCAGCCTGTGCAGGACGAGCTTATCGCAGCCTTTGACGGCGTGAGGGTAAGAAACATCATCGCTGACAGCAAGGGCAGGGTGTGGATAGCAAGCTATTCCGACAACGCTGTTATGTGCTATCTTCCCGACAGCGGCAACGTAAAGGTATACAACACCGACAACGGCCTTGCAGGCGACAAGGCGCGAGTTATAAAGGAGCTGTCCGACGGCCGCATCGCAGTCGGCACGCAGACGGGCATCAGCATTATCGAAAATGACGCGGTGACCGAGAATTACACCTATGACGACGGCATGGACAACACCTCTGTCCTTTGCTTTGAGGAGGGCGAGGACGGCACTCTGTACGCAGGCAGTGACGGCGCAGGTATCTACGAGATAAAGAACGGCAGCCTCACCACACACGGCTTTGACGATGGCCTCGGCGAGGGCGTGGTGCTGCGCATGCTGAAGAACAGCGACGAGAACGGCTATTTCGTCAGCGCAGGCAGCAGCCTGTATTACTGGAAGGACGGCGCGTTCACAAAGCTTACAAACTTCGATAAGGCAGAGGGCAGCATATTTGATTTCTATGACCGCGACGGAAAGCTGTGGGTACTTCAGAACAGCGGTATCCGCGCAGTAGATAAGGCTAAGCTTTTAAGCGGCGAGCCTACCGAGGCTGTCACCTACGGCACACAGCACGGACTTTCGGGCACGCTCAACGCCAATACATGGAACTTCGAGGACGATAACGGCGAGCTTATCATGGCGACAAGAAGCGGTATCAGCGTATTCGGCTTCAGCGGCGTCAGCAGCAGGCTCCCGAATGTCATCATAAACAGGGTGAGGGTAGACGCGGACAGCCACGAGCACCCCGCGAGCCTTGAAATAGACAGCTCCTCGCAGCGTGTGACGTTTGATTTTTCGGCGCTGTCCTACTCCGACACCTTACCGCTGAAGCTGTCCTACAGGCTTGTCGGCTTTGACGAGAACGAAACGGTCATCGACAGCGACAAGAGCAGCACCGTAAGCTACACCAACCTCCCGGGCGGCAGCTATACCTTCACAGTAAAGGTGTTCAGCTCCGAAAAGCCCGAGGAGTTCAACACCTGCAGCGTAAGCTTTACAAAGGCGCTCAGAATGACGGAGCACCCGCTTTTCTGGGTGCTGCTGATAGCTGCGGTAGTTGCGGCTACAACGGGCATTGTGATAGTTCTTGTACGCGCGAAGCTGAAGAACATGCACCGCAGACAGGAGGAGTACAGGAGCATCGTGGAGCAGGCGCTGCTTACCTTCGCGAATGCGATAGACGCAAAGGATAAATACACCAACGGACACTCCGTGCGAGTAGCGGAGTATTCGAGAGAGCTTGCAAAGCGCATGGGCATGAGTGAGGACGAGCAGGAGCACATCTACTATGTTGCGCTGATGCACGACATCGGAAAGATAGGAATTCCCGACAATATCCTGAACAAGCCGGGTATGCTCACCGACGAGGAGCGCAGCATAATCCAGAAGCACGTTGACATCGGCGGCGAGATACTGAAGGACTTCACCGCGCTCTCGGGCATTACAGACGGTGCGAGATACCACCACGAGCGCTACGACGGCAAGGGCTACAGCAAGGGACTTTCGGGCAAGGCTATCCCGCAGCTTGCGAGGATAATCGGCGTTGCGGACACCTACGACGCGATGTCCAGCGACCGCGTTTACAGAAAGGCGCTGTCTGAGGACATCATCATTGAGGAGCTGAACAAATACTGCGGCACGCAGTTCGACCCCGAGGTAGTGCCGCATATGCTGGATATGATAAAGGAAGGCACCGTACCGTTCAAAAACGAACGATAAGACGCCATGCATGTATATTCGCACAAAAATGAAATACCCGTGAGTATATCACGGGTATTTTTGTATATTATAGCTCCATCAGCTTTTCGATCTCAAATCCGAGTATCATCGCCCTGACGCTCTCTGCCTTTTCGGCGGCCTCGCCGTCGAACTGATATCCGTCCAGCCTTTCGGAAAGCGCGTCCAGTCGGTCAACGTCCATGTCCTCTGCGGCGAGCCTTATCTCGGCGTATATTTCGGTTATCTCCTCGGCGTGCTCAGCCGCGGGAAGCCGTTCCTTGCCGCTGTCGCAAAGCGGCTTCAGCGCGGCTGTAAGGTCAAGCCAGCACTGCGCGAATATCGGGTGCAGCGCTGTGATAACTCCGCGCTCGCCCTCTCGTGCGGCGGTCTCAAGGCGCATAGCCATGCCCGCTGCCTGAACTGCGCCGATGAGCAGCGCGCTTGACTTCATGCTGTGCACCTTTATGCGGTAGCTGTCCAGTCCCTCGTCCGAGGCTATGTCGTCAAAGAACGCCGAAAGCTCTGAAAGCTCATGCTGCGCGCCCTTTTGGAACATCTTTACGGTATCCAGTACAAGCTCGTCTGTGGGGAGCTTCGCTCTTGCATAAGCCCAGTCCACACCGAACACCACAGGGAATTCCATCGTACTTTCGGGAGCCTTCTGTTCGGTGGTGTCGTCCTGTTCCTCCACGCGGTGCACAAGGTGTTCGTCCAGCAGCACGCGCACCAGCTTTTCAAGGCGTTTGCTGTCCACAGGCTTTGGCAGGAAACCGTCAAAGCCCTCGTTGAAATACATTTCCTTAGCACCTATGACGGCGTTTGCCGTAAGCGCTACGATAGGCACATCAAAGCATTGGTTGCCTATCTCATCGCGTATCCTGTGCATTGCCTGTATACCGTCGATACCGGGCATCATGTGGTCCATGAAAATGATATCAAA
>JAZNWG010000133.1:0-10028 GCA_045593225.1 Oscillospiraceae bacterium | reverse complement strand
ATTCGTCGGAATAGCTCTGCATATCAGTCAGCTTGTTTGATCTGATGTATATCTCTGTGTAAACATCTTGCGTGAAATTACTTTCGGTAATATACATAAACGCGTCCAGCGCACCGTCACCGATAGTAGTGCTTCCCTTTTGCGTCATGGAAATAAACATCGGCGTGTCAAAAACTCCGACGATAGTATATTCATCATGCGCGAGCGGAAACTCCTCTGCTTCGGTAAGGTCGACAAGCGATACCTTATCGCCTACCTTGAAGCCGTCCTGAAGTCTGTTTCCACTGATAAGGCACTCGTTTTCCGCCTCGGGAAAACGTCCCTCATGCAGAAGTATCTTATTGACCTCGTTGTTATTCCAAGAATAAACGCGCGTGAGGTATTCCTTTTCAGAATAGTGCACGGCAAGGTCGCTGTATTTCGATGTGTAGACCTCGGATACTCCGTCAACCTCTGCGATAGCCGCAGCGTCCTCCTCGGTAAGTCCGAATGTGGACAGCACACGAAGATCGAACAGCTCCTGTCTGTCATAGAACTTGTCCGCGGATATCTTCATATCATTGCCGGTTGCCTTGATACCGCTGAAAAAACCTACGCCTATGGTGCAGATAAGCAGTATCGACATAAAGCGACCCTTGGAATGAGCTATCTCACGAAAGATATTTTTGTTTATCGCTTTCACCGTCTACCCCCGCGTTACCATTCGATCTCTTCCACAGGAGTGGGATTTTCGTTCATAATGACCTTGCTTACCTTGCTGTTCTTTATTTTGATAACTCTGTCAGCCATGGGAGCTATCGCAGAGTTATGAGTAACAAGGATAACCGTCATTCCGTCCTTGCGGCAGGTATCCTGAAGAAGCTTCAGAATTACCTTACCAGTATTATAGTCCAGTGCGCCCGTCGGTTCGTCACAAAGGAGCAGCTTCGGGCGCTTGCTGAGTGCTCTCGCGATAGAAACTCGCTGCTGCTCGCCGCCTGAAAGCTGCGCAGGAAAATTGTCCAGACGCTCGCCGAGGCCTACCTTTTCAAGTATCTCGGCAGCGGGTATAAAGTCCTTTGTGGTCTGCACCGCAAGCTCTACATTCTCCTTTGCCGTAAGATTGGGCAGCAGATTGTAGAACTGGAATATAAATCCGATATCGTGGCGGGGGTACTCTGTCAGCTGCTTTCTGTTGTAGCTGTCTACCCTCGCTCCGTCAACGCTTATTACGCCCTCGTCGCAGGAATCCATACCGCCAAGCATATTGAGTACAGTAGTCTTTCCCGAGCCACTGGGACCTACGATTATTACAAACTCTCCCTTTTCTATATCAAACGTCATGCCGTCAGCAGCGTTTATAGTTACCTCACCCATATGATAACGCTTGTATACGTTATCAAGTGTAACAAAAGCCATATTCCCTCCTGAAAAAGACAAGGTAAGACCCAGTACATAGGGCTATGCCCTGTGATGTCTTACCCTGTCATATCTTTACCAATATAACAGCCCTAGCTGACTGTTATTTAACCTCTATCTTTGCCTTGCCGCCCATGTAAGGTCTGAGTACCTCGGGAATGTTGATGCTGCCGTCCTCATTGAGATTGTTCTCAAGGAATGCAATAAGCATTCTGGGAGGAGCGACAACAGTATTGTTAAGCGTGTGTGCAAAGTACTTGTTGCCGTCCTTGTTCTTTACTCTGATTCCAAGACGTCTTGCCTGTGCATCGCCGAGGTTGGAGCAGCTACCTACCTCAAAGTACTTCTTCTGGCGGGGAGACCAGGCCTCAACGTCAGAGCTCTTTACCTTGAGATCAGCAAGGTCGCCGGACAAGCACACAATAGTTCTTACAGGAATATCCATAGAGCGGAACAGGTCAACGGTGTTCTGCCAAAGCTTTGTGAACCACTCGGGGGATTCCTCAGGCTTGCAGACAACGATCATCTCCTGCTTCTCAAACTGGTGGATACGGTAAACACCGCGCTCCTCGATACCGTGCGCGCCCTTCTCCTTGCGGAAACAGGGAGAATAGCTTGTGAGAGTATGGGGAAGACTCTCCTCCTCAACGATGGTATCAATATACTTACCGATCATGGAGTGCTCGGAGGTACCGATAAGGTACAGATCCTCGCCCTCGATCTTGTACATCATAGCGTCCATCTCAGCAAAGCTCATAACACCTGTTACAACGTTGCTTCTGATCATAAAGGGAGGAATGCAGTATGTGAAGCCGCGATCTATCATGAAATCTCTTGCATAGGAAATAACAGCGGAGTGCAGTCTTGCAATATCGCCCATAAGGTAGTAGAAGCCGTTGCCTGCAACCTTTCTTGCGCTGTCAAGGTCAATACCGCCGAGCTTCTCCATGATATCGGAGTGATAGGGCACCTCGAAATCAGGCACAACAGGCTCGCCATAGCGCTGGATCTCAACATTCTCGCTGTCGTCCTTGCCGATCGGAACGGAGGGATCGATGATGTTGGGGATAGTCATCATGATAGTCTTGATGCGGTCAGCCATCTCGGGAACGGACTTGTCAAGCTGTGCAAGCTCCTCGGAATACTCCTTTACCTTAGCCTTTGCAGCCTCAGCCTCATCCTTCATGCCCTTAGCCATGAAGCCGCCGATCTCCTTGGAGGTCTTGTTCTTGTCAGCCTGAAGCGACTCCTTGCGCTGAAGCGCCTTGCGGTACTCAACATCAAGCTCGATCACCTCATCAACGAGAGGGAGCTTTCCATCCTGGAACTTCTTCTTGATATTTTCCTTTACTGCATCAGGGTTTTCTCTTAAAAATTTAATGTCTATCATTGTTTTTGCCTTCCTTTATGTTAATTATTTGTTTATAAGTGCTTTCATTATACCCTCAAGCTGCTCCTTGCTGTCGAAGCTTATCTGGAGAGTGTTGGTCTTCTTGCCCTCGGTGATCTTTACCTTTGTAGCCAGCAGCTCTGCAAGGCTTAATTCTACTTCTGTGTAGTATGCAAGCTTAGGCTTTATCTCGGTCTTTTCATCGTTCTTCTTAGCCTCGCGCTTTGCGATAGCCTCGATACTGCGCACCGAAAGCTCGCCGTCAGCCGCACGCAGTGCTATCTCTGTCATAAGCGCGGGATCCTTTATTGCCTTGAGCGCCTTGCAGTGACCCGCGGAAAGCTCGCCCTCGGAAAGAAGATCCTTTACTGTCTTCGGGAGCGTCAGCAGTCCAAGACTGTTTGCAATTGAGGAACGCGCCTTACCAAGCGACTTAGCAAGCTCGTCCTGCGTCATTTTGTAGTTGTCAATAAGCTCCTTGTAGCCAAGCGCCTCCTCGATAGGATTGAGGTTTTCACGCTGAAGATTTTCTATCAGCGCTATCTGCATTACCTGCTCCTCGGAAAGATCATCGCGGATAACAACAGGAACCTCGGAAAGACCTGCGATCTTCGAGGCACGCCATCTGCGCTCGCCTGCGATTATCTGATAATTACCTGTTGCAAGAGGTCTTACCAGCAGCGGCTGAAGCACGCCGTTCTCGCGGATAGAGGTCGCAAGCTGCTCCAAAGCCTCCTTATCGAAGTTCTTTCTGGGCTGATTTTTGTTAGGCTCTATCTCTGTAAGTCTGAGTGAGCTTAAATTCTCGTTATCCTCCAGCAGATTATTATCGTCGAAAATGCTGGAAAAATCGCTTTTTATACGTCTTTTAGCCATTGCTTCTCTCCATTTCGCGGCATTTTTCCAATATCTCCTTGGCGAGGCGCTTGTAAGCATCGCCGCCCTTGGAGTTCTTGTCGTAATACAGGATAGGCTCGCCGTGGCTCTGAGCCTCGGAAATGCGCACATTACGCGGAATCTCCGTCTTGAAGATAACATCGGAATCGAAAGTGCGCTTGATGTCGCGCATTATCTCGTTGCTCGCAAGCAGTCGCTTATCAAGCATTGTAAACACGATTCCCATAAAGTTGAGATCTTTATTTGCAACGCGCTTTACCTTCTTTACAGTCTGCATGAGCTGTGCAAGACCTTCAAGCGCGAACGGCTCGCAGACCATAGGAACGATTATGCTGTCAACAGCAACCAGAGCATTGATCGCGAGTATTCCAAGTGACGGCAGGCAGTCAACTATGATAATATCGTACTCGTCCTTTATCTGCAATATCACCTTGCGCAGCTGATGATTGCGCTGCTCAACATTTGCAAGCTGAAGCTCTGCCTCGCATAGCAGGTTTGTAGCAGGCATTATTTTCACGTTCTTATATCTTGTACTGATGATAGCCTCCTGAGGACGACGCTCACCCATAATTACCTCGTATGTAGTAGCATCAAGCGTCTTTTTCTTTATACCGAAGCCTGTTGTTGCATTACCCTGCGGATCGAAGTCGATTATAAGCACCTTTTTACCCAATGCGCCGAGACCTGCAGCAACATTTACCGATGTTGTAGTCTTACCAACGCCGCCCTTCTGGTTCACTACGCCTATAACTATACCCATAGCTATCCCCTTTCTATGAAAAGTATCATATTACTTATATAGTATAGCATATCTCTGCTGAAAAATAAAGTGCTTTAACAAAAAAATGTTCCACATGGAACAATTTTCGACATAATTGATCGAAATGTTCCATGTGGAACAATATTATTTGCACATATCGACAGAAACAGGTATTTTTATCGTATACTCAAAGTAATTTTCGCTCTGATTTGTACTTGTCACACAATTGATGTTAGCGCTTTTCATGCGATTGACTATCTTATTTATGCTATTGATATACACTCTGGGAATGGTTATATTGAAAAGTTGTTTTTTCTTCTGCTGCGCTCCTGCCCTGCCCGACAAGACATTCTCCACAAGCTGCTCAGTCTGCTCTAAATTCATATCACGTCGCACCACCTCATGCAGCGCCTTGATTCTGTCGCTCTTCTCTTCTATTCTAATTAACGCTCTCGCCTGTCTCTCGGTGATATTGCTCCCTGCCAGAATATTGCGCTCTGCATCTGTAAATCGCAACAATCTCAGCTTGTTGGCAACCGTCGACTGAGCCTTTCCAAGTCGTTTAGCAGCTTCCTGCTGTGTTAGACCGTAGACCGTGATAAGCTCATTTATCGCGATAGCCTCCTCAAAAAAGCTGAGATCGCTACGCTGGATATTTTCTATCAGCGCAAGCACTGCCGACTGCTCCTCGTCTACTTCCATTACGATACATGGTACTTCTGAAAGCCCTGCCAGCTTTGAGGCTCTGCACCTGCGCTCACCGCTGATTATCTCATATACAACTCCGTTTTTTCTGACGCAGACAGGCTGTATCACTCCGTTTTCCTTTATACTCTGTGACAGTGAATAGATCGAGCCCTCATCAAATCTCTTTCGCGGCTGTGATCTGTTCGGCACTATATTAGCAAGCGGTATCATTACCACCCTCTGCACCTGCTTTTCTTTTCCTGTGAATAGCACCATATATGTATCTCCTTTCAAGGTCATTTCCTTGATTCGATTGTAACATAAAAAGGAAATAATATCCACAAGAATAAATCGCATTTCCCGACACACGCCGACCTTATTCAACAAAAAAAGCCGCATTAAAGCGGCTTCTTTGCTATGTTGGCTGAATTTCTGGGGTATTTTGTCGCAGTTTGACTTACTTTTTTTGTTATGACGAGTCTGCGATCATCGCCATTCGGCAGCTTATAGTCAGTAACCTTTGGAGTTGACCCACCCAGCAGCTTTGCTGCATTACCCGCAGGAGACATATCCTCGTTTACAGACTTAAGAGCAATAAATCTGCCGCCCACCTTTACAAACGGCAGACAGTATTCCATCAGAACAGGCATTGCTGCAACTGCACGCGCGGTAGAAAAATCGAATTTTTCGCGCTGCTTTCTGCCAAGCTCCTCACTGCGCGCATGTACCACTTCGGCGCTTATTCCAATCTCTGCACACGCCTTTTCAAGATATGTGCAACGCTTACCAAGGCTGTCACACAGTGTTCCTTTCAGATCAGGACGATATATCAGTAGCGGCAGCGACGGAAAACCTGCCCCCGTGCCTACATCAATAAAGCTTGCTCCCTGCCCAATCTCTACCATTGTAAATGGCAGTACACTGTCAACAAAGTGCTTCATCACTACATCTTCAAACTCGGTTATGGCGGTGAGATTTACGTTTTTATTGTACTCCACCATAAAATCGCACAGTCTTACATATTTATCTGCCTGCTCCTCAGTGATCACTATATTCGCCGAGGCAAAAGTCTCAATAACATATTTAATTCTGTCCATTATTGCCTCCCTTTCCCGCAAGCCAGATAAGCAACACCGAAACATCTGCAGGATTTACTCCGGAGATACGACCAGCCTGACCTACATTAAGCGGCCTGAATTTGTTGAGCTTTTCCTGTGCTTCAAGTCTCAGACCCTTTATCTCACGATAATCTACATCGGCAGGCAGCAGCTTTGCCTCAAGCTTACGCATTTTATCTATCTGTTCCTGCTGTATTTTGATATAACCCGAATATTTCAGCTCTATCTCGATTTTGTTTACAATAGAATATTTCAGCTTAGGTCTGTCCTTATCAAACGGTGCAAGATCCTCATACGCCACCTGCGGACGCTTCAGCAGTTCTATCATTCGTATACCGTTGGTGATAGGTGAGGTACCACGCTCAGAAAGCAGCTTATTTAGTTCCTCCGACGGGTGAATAGTGGTCATCCTTACTCTTTCCAACTCGTCCTCGACCTGCTTCTGATCTAAAAGAAACTTCCCATAGCGCTCATCCGAGACAAGACCTATCTCATGACCCAGTGGCATAAGACGCTCTGCCGCATTATCCTGTCTGAGGATAAGCCTGTACTCACTGCGTGAGGTCATCATACGGTAAGGCTCGGTGCAGCCCTTCGTCACAAGATCGTCGATAAGCGTTCCGATATAGCTCGAAGCCCTGTCAAGTATAACAGGCTCCTTACCTGCAATCTTCCTCGCTGCGTTTATACCTGCAATGATTCCCTGTGCAGCAGCCTCCTCATATCCACTGGTGCAGTTGAACTGACCTGCGCCATAAAGCCCGGAGATCTTCTTGAATTCCAGTGTAGGCAAAAGCTCCAGCGGATCGCAGCAGTCGTATTCAATAGCATAAGCAGGACGCATTATCTCTACGCTTTCAAGTCCCTTTATGGTACGCATGAATTTAAGCTGTACATCTTCGGGCAGCGAGCTGCTCATGCCCTGTACATAATACTCGTCCGTATCAAGACCCATAGGCTCTAAAAACAGCTGGTGGCGCTCCTTTTCCTTGAAGCGTACTATCTTATCCTCAATGCTGGGGCAATAACGAGGCCCTATACCCTCTATCCTACCCGAATACAGCGGAGAGCGGTGCAGATTATCAAGGATCACTTTATGAGTTTCCTCGTTTGTATAGGAAACATAGCAATCAACGATATTTTCTAACTTTTCTTCATTATCGAAAGCAAACGGGATTATTTGTTCATCACCGATCTGCTTTTCAAGCACATCGAAATTTATCGAGCGCTTGTGAACTCTTGCGGGAGTACCGGTCTTAAATCTTCTCATAGTACAGCCAAGTCCAACAAGGCATTTTGTAAGCTCGGTAGACGGAAGCACATTATCGGGTCCTGCCTCATAGTTAAGCTCACCTATGTGTATCTTACCATTAAGATAAGTACCTGTCGTGATTATCGCAGCCTTACACGGGTGAACTGCACCAAGCTTTGTACGCACCGCGATTATCCTGCCGTCCTCGACATCGACAGAGGTAACCTCTGCCTGCTTAACAAAGAGGTTTGGCGTATTCTCAAGACAGTGCTTCATGTACTGGTGATACTTCACACGATCGCTCTGAACACGCAGACTATGAACAGCAGGTCCCTTTCCCCTGTTCAGCATACGCGACTGGATAAAGGTTGCGTCGGCGGCCTTACCCATCTCGCCACCGAGCGAATCTATCTCGCATACTATCTGACCCTTTGCCGAGCCTCCGATACACGGGTTGCAGGGCATATTTGCTATACAATCAAGTGACAGGGTGAAAATAGCGGTCTTCATTCCAAGACGGGCAGCAGCAAGAGCAGCCTCGCAGCCCGCGTGTCCTGCACCTATGACCGCAACATCATACTCCTCAAGAGTATATCCCATAGTCATCTTCCTTTCGACATTATTTTGTTCCACATGGAACAATTCACAAAACACGCCCGAACACAGGGTATTCCCTAGCTCGGGCGTTCTGAATTATTCTTCTGTATCTTCAGCGGGAGCTTCCTGATCCTCGCCGTCATCATCAGGCTCAACATCGGGCTCTACGACCTCGTTAGCCTCCTCAGAGAGCGAAGCTGCGATCTCCTCATCAGAAACCTTTTCGATCTCGGTCGTTTCCTCATCCTCATCGTGAGCTGTTCTGGTGAACGAAGCCACAGTGCTGTCCTCACCAAGACGCATTACTCTTACACCCGAAGCAGGACGACCCATAGTTCTGAGGTCGTTTGCACGGAAACGGATAATTACACCATCTGTGCTGATAAGGATAACATCATCATCGGGACCAAGCGTTCTGATTCCGCATACATAACCCTTTTCATCGCTTACAGGATAGTTCTTCAGTCCAAGACCGCCCCTGTTCTGCTCGCGGTAGCTGCTGATAGCGCAACGACGACCCATACCTCTGTCGGTAACAGTAAGGATAGTAGCCTTATCATCAAATATCTTTGTAGCACCTACTACATAGTCGCCCTCACGCAGCTTGATAGCGCGGACACCTCTTGCAGTACGTCCAAGCGCACGAGCCTTGTTCTCATCAAAGCGGATAGCCATACCGTTTCTGGAAGCAACCAGAACAGTACAGTCACCCTCTGTAAGGAATGCAGATACGATCTCATCGTCCTCTGCAACAGTTATCGCACGCAGACCTCTCTTACGGATATTCTTATACTCGGACAGCTTTGTACGCTTAACAGTACCGTTCTTTGTAACGCAGATGAAGTACTTGTTGTCAGCAAAATCAGTGGTAGTCATCATTGCTGCAACTCTCTCACCCTCATTAAGCTGTAAGAGGTTTACGATATTCATACCGCGTGACTGTCTGCCGCCCTCGGGTATCTCATAGCACTTGATACGGTGCATATTACCCTGATTTGTGATAAAGAGGATATTTTCGTGACTGGAAGAAATAAACATATTTTCCACGAAATCCTCATCACGCTGCTTCATACCCGAAACACCGCGGCCACCACGCTTCTGGATATTGTATATCTCCACAGGCTGACGCTTGATGTAACCGATATTTGTATATGTTACAACACAGTCCTCCTCAGGAATAAGATCCTCGATATCTACCTCACCGCTAACAGGCTCGATAGAAGTTCTTCTTGCGTCATTATACTTCTTCTTGATAACCTCAAGCTCATCACCGATCTGGTGCAGCATCTTATTATGATCAGCGAGCAGAGCCATGAATTCCTTGATCATTTCTCTCTTCTCGCCGAGCTCGTCAGCGATCTTGCTTTCCTCCATACCTGTCAGCTGACCGATACGCATCTGAACGATAGCGTCAGCCTGTACCTCGGTAAGAGAATATGTGTTGGACGGGAACAGACCTGTTCTCGAAACATCAACATTCTTGAAGCGCTCAACAAGGCGCTCCTTTGCTTCCTGCAGAGTCTTACTGTGTCGAACTATCGAAATTACCTCATCAATAAAGTCGATAGCAAGCAGGAAGCCCTCTAAGATATGTGCACGCTCCTGAGCCTTTTCAAGATCATACTTTGTACGGCGTGTAACTACCTCTACCTGGAAGTTGAGGTACTGCTCCAGCATATCACGAAGCGGCAGGATCTTAGGCTGGCCATCTACCAGCGCAAGCATGATAACGCCGACTGTATCCTGAAGCTGAGTATAGGAATACAGCTTATTAAGTACAACATTCGCATTTGCGTCACGTTTGAGCTCGATAACGATACGCATACCGTTTCTGTCGGACTCATCACGAACGACCGAGATACCCTCGATGCGCTTGTCACGAACAAGATCGCCAATATTCATCAGCAGGCGAGCTTTATTGACCATATA
>JAZNWG010000132.1:0-7760 GCA_045593225.1 Oscillospiraceae bacterium | reverse complement strand
GCTACGATCCGACTTAGCTCTGTACCTGTGAAGCTGCCGACTGTGCTGTACTTCTTGATGCCTGTTGCATCCATTACGGAAGCTACGAGGTCAGTAGCCATCAGCAGGTACTCGCCAAAGCTCTTGCTCTCCTCGTCCTCTACCTTTACGAATGTATACTCGTAGTTAGGACCAAGGCAGATAGCAAGGTTACCGGGCAGAGTCCATGTTGTTGTTGTCCAGATTACGACGTAAGCCTTGGAAAGATCGATTCCGAGGTCGTCAAACTTGCCCTTGCTGTCAGACAGCGGGAACTTTACATAGATGGAGTAGCAGGGATCGTCCTGATACTCGATCTCAGCCTCTGCGAGAGCTGTATTACAGTCAGCGCACCAGTAAACAGGCTTTAATCCCTTGTAGATATAGCCCTTCTTTACCATCTCGCCGAAAACTTCTATCTGCTTTGCCTCGAACTCGGGCTTTATTGTCAGATAAGGATCGTCAAAGTCGCCCCAGACACCGAGACGCTTGAACTGTGCCTTCTGATCGTCAAGGCAGGACAGAGCGAACTCACGGCAGGACTTTCTGAGTGCAACAGGGTCGATAGTACCGCTGTCAGCGCCGATCTGCTTGATAGCCTTCAGCTCGATAGGCAGACCGTGGCAGTCCCAGCCGGGGACATAATAAGCGTCAAAGCCTGTCATGCCCTTGTACTTAACGATTATATCCTTTAAGATCTTGTTGAGCGCAGTACCGATATGAATGTTACCGTTTGCGTATGGTGGGCCGTCATGCAGTGTATAGGAGGGCTTGCCCTTATTCTTTTCTGCAAGTGCATAGAAAATGCGGTCCTGCTCCCACTTGTCGAGCATCTCGGGCTCTCTCTTGGGGAGGTTGCCTCTCATCGGGAACTCGGTCTGCGGAAGATTAAGTGTGCTGTTGAAATCCTCTGACATCGTCGTTATCTCCTTGATTTATATCTTATGAATTTTTATTATTACACAGCTTTGTCCGCAAAAGCGGACAATACTGTTATATTCGATTACTTATGCTTTCCGAACTGAAGATCGCCGTGGCTCTTCTTCTTTTCGGAGTTTGCGTTGAAGAACGGAAGGTCGAACTCGCCTGTCTTTACAGTATCCTTCTCCTCGGGAATGCTCTTGAAGGGCTCCTCTTCCTTTGCCTTTTCTACAGGCTTCTTCTCCTCAACGGGCTTCTTTTCCTCCGCCTTCTCCTCTGCTACGGGCTTCTTTTCTTCCTTTGCGGGCTCGGGCTTAGCTACGGGCTTCTGGGGAGCATTCTTAGCCTCCTCCTTCTGCTTTGCTGCGGCAGCCTTTGCGCGCTCAGCCTCGCGCTTTTCGACCTCAAGAGCAGTCTGCTTTACAAACTCGTTCTCGCAGGTCTCGGGCAGTTTATTAACAAGCTCGATCTGAGCCTTGTATGCGGAAATAATGCGGTTTCTGTACTCGTCAGCTTCCTTGCGTGTTCTCTGCAGAACAGTCTGCTGAAGCTCTGTCTGGCGCTGCATGAGAGTATGTATCTCATCAGCCTTAGCGCGTGCGTCCTTGATAAGCTTGTCGGCGCGCTCGTTGGACTCCTTTGTGATACGCTTAGCGTATTCATCAGCGTCCTTCATCATCTTTTCAGTCTTTTCCTTTGTTTCCTTAAGCTGCTTTGCAACAGACTCGTCTGTTTCCTTAGTCAGCTTATCAGCAGCAGCCTTTGCCTCGCTGATGATCTGGTTACCCTGCTTCTGAGCCATAAGCAGAGCGTCCTTCAGAGCGTCCTCATCGTCGCGGTACTCGCGGATCTTGTCAGCCAGCACCTCAAGCTTGCGCTCGAGCTCGTTCTTCTCCTTCTGGAGCTGTGCGTACTCGCTGGAGATCTCTCTGAGAAATTCATCAACATCGTCGGTCTTATAGCCGTTGAAAGTCGCCTTTTCAAAGCGCCTAGCCAGTATGTCCTTTGCGTTCATTGGTTATTCTTCCTTCCTAAAGCACTGATTTTTGGCGGTCTTTCCGCTGGGAAGCCGACCTTATATCATCTGTATCAGATGTACTTTTCAATAACAACGCGGATCCTGCCCTTGCGGGTCTCTCCGCTTACCTCCGACAGGCGGAACCTGCCGTGTCCGCGCACTGAGATCACGGTGTTCTCCCTGACCTCGGCACTTACATTTAAGCATGGAGAAAAGTCCGCATTTACCATGCCCGATTTAATGAGCGATGCGGATCTGTCTCTTGATGTATTCACCGCGGCACTGACAATGCAGTCAAGCCGCAGAGAAGATACTGTTGTGTCTATGCGCTTTGTCTGCTGCTGAGGCAGGGGCATAGTTATCCCCTTCTCACAGCTCACACCTACTTTACCTATCTTGTCAAGCGCCGATACAAGCTCTGCCGCCGTTTCATGAACGAACACCACAGCATAGCCCTCTGCCGTCAGGATATCTCCGACAAGCTCCCGCTTTATTTCAAGCGAAAGTATCGCGCCGAGAAAATCCCTGTGGGAAAGAGTATCGCGCTGCCTGAATTTAAAGGTAAGCGGTACAACGGGGAAGATGTCTGACGGAGCAAGCTCCTCTGCATAAGTGTTCTCCACAAAGCCGCAGATAACTCTTGCTGCGCCGTCATATCCTCCGAAAAAGCAGGGGCTGCCCTTCACCGAATTATCCGCCACAACAGCCTCGCGCTCATTCAGGAACGCCGAAAACCTCGGCACCCCCGACTTCACACTAAGCCGCTGCAGATCGGCAATATGCGCTGAAAGATAGCGCTCCTCCTCATTTAAAAGCGAAAAAGCCACTTAATCAATCAAACTGCTCGTACTCTACAAGGTCACCCTGAAGGCTTACGTTTCTGGGAGTTACAGTGTAAGTGCAGCTTGCGATCTTCTCCATCTTGCCGTCGATAACAGCGATAACGCCTGTCATGAAGTCAACGATCCTCATTCTAGCCTCAGCAGTAACATTGTCGAGGTTCAGGATAACGATAGCGTTCTCCTTGAGGAATCTTACAGCTTCCTTCATGATCTCATCGTAGTTCTTGGGCTTAAGTACAACCAGTGTGGAACCACCGAAGGACGCACCACCGTGCATGTTGATCACCTTTTCGCTGCTTCTTGCGGAAGAAGTGAACTTGGGAGCGCTTACGCTCTCAGCCTCAGCCTCTGTAACAGCGGAAGAAGATGTGTCTACAAACTCCTCGTAGTCCTCTGCGTACTCATCCTCGCTCTGACGGAATCTTGCGAATAAATCTCCTAATGCCATGATATTTTCCTCCAATTTAATTATTTGTATATTTTCTATATCCAAAGAGGCCAGAGCCTATCCGGATAATTGTGGACCCGTACTTTATGGCTGTCGCATAATCCCCCGACATACCCATAGATAGCGTGTCAAACAAGAAATTCTCCTCGCTGCTGTTTGGCAGCGGGTCTGCCTTGATGCTCTCGAAAAGCTTCTGCATTGCTGCAAAGACCTCCTCGTTACACCACGGCGGCGGTATGGTCATAAGACCTCTCAGCCTTATATTCGGCAGCGTCAGCACCTCGTTACAGAAATCCCTCACGCCCTGCGCGGAGATACCGCCCTTGGTCTCCTCCTCACCGATATTGACCTCTACCAGTATATCCATGACCCTTCCATGCTGAGCAGCGCGGTGGCTTATCTCCTGTGCCAGTCTCACGCTGTCTACCGAATGGATCATTGTGACCTTATCAATAATGTATTTGACCTTGTTGGTCTGAAGTCCGCCGATAAAATGCACCTCGGCGTTTTTATAGCTGTCGCGCTTGTCCAGAAACTCCTGGACACGGTTTTCTCCAAGCAGCGAAACACCGAGATCTATCGCGTGATTCACGCGCCCGGGATCGACTGTCTTAGTCACCGCCATCAGCTTCACCTCATCGGTGCGGCCCGCTTCAGCCATTGCCTTTTTTATGTCAGCACAGATCTTTTCATAGCTCTCCTTTATATCGGAAAACTCTGTCTGTGTGTTACTCAACAACTTGTCCATCGTGCAGATCCTTGCCCTCTGTTACGATCTCGTCGTACAGCTTGATGTATTCCTCGCCGTCCTCCTGCGAGCAGATGATGTAATCCTCGCCCCAGTAGATAACATTTATCTTCCTGAACGCAAGGCTGCTGCCGCGTACTATGTACACGCCCTGCTCATCGTTCTCGTTGTATCGGATAGCGTCACGGGAGACCCTGAGACCTCCGTAGCTGTTTACGACCAGCTTGAAATGCGCTGTGCGTCCCGCCGCGACCGCAGCAGTAAGCCTGTCGCACTCAAATACATACACCGCCGTATTATCGCCGCGGCCCGTATCGCTTATGGATACCACCGTTGCTTCAAGCTCGGCATTCTGCGAGCCTACACGCAGTGTCACCGTGCTGCCCTCATACACACCGAACAGCTTACTGCTGTCCAGCACGCCCGCAACACGCCAGCGGTAATCCGCGATAAGCTTTCCCACCGCATTGTCAGCGTTGGAGGTATCGGGATTTTCCACTATTTTTTCTATTTCATCGGCGGTGATAGTCTCACCGTCATCAAATGTAAGCTTGTCTTCATACCCGTCAACGCCGCTCACGAAGTAGCCTGTGCCGTTAGCATAAACGCTCTGCACATCGCCCGAAAGCTGCGCTCTCAGCTGTGACTGCTGCTCTTTAAGCTCCGCTATCCTCTCGGCGTAGCCTGTGCTCTCGCCCTTGGCTATCTCGCGCTTGCACATAGCCTCAAGCATCTGATTGGAATAATCATCGGCAGCGTCATAATCGCCGCTGATAACGCAATCTACAAGCGAGGAATGGACGGAATTTATCTGGCTCGTTATGGTCTCAAGCTGGGAATTATCTGTACCGACCAGCTTCTGTGCGTCTGTAAGCACAGCTATCTGCTCGTCCAGCTCCTCTATCTGCCTGCGGAGCTCTATATCGTTCTCGTTCTTGTAGCGATACGCGATTATCGAGCTTTTTCCGACCTTGGAGCCGTCCTCGTGCTCGTAATTCAGCACGCCCGTGCCGCCGCTGTAAACAACGGTCTCATTACGCAGATATACTCCGTCAAACGGGATATCCTCCGTCATGTCATAGACATAAGCCGTTTCGGTGCGGATATCAGAGCCGCCCGAAAAGAACACCTGTCCGAGGAAGAACACGATAACAAAGACGGAAAGCACCACGATTATAGTGGTCGTCCAGCGTGATTCCATTACTCTTCGTCAGACTTGTCGTAAGCGTCCAGAATGGAGATGGGCTTTAAGGGAGTAACGGTAGAGATAGCATGCTTGTAGATAAGGTTCTGCTTGCCGTCTGTATCGAGGATAACGGTGTAGTTATCAAAGCCCTTTACAATGCCCTTGAACTGGAAGCCGTTCGTAATATAGATAGTAACAGGAATTCTGTCCTTTCTTGCCTGATTAAGGAACACGTCCTGCAGATTGATATCTTTTGCCATAATTTACCACCTTTTCTAATATCTGTAACGCGGGGTATGTAATTCGCGCATAGTTCCCCAACTATATACAACCAGTATAACATACTTTTTTCAAAAAAGCTATATTTTTTTGAAAAAAATTTTCAAAAATCTTAAAATATTATGGAATATGCTGTATTTTAATAGCCATTATAGGGCATTTTGCGAAATTCCATCGACTATTTCACGCGCTTTTGCCACTGCTTCGGCAAGACCGTCTGTGTCAGAGAGTATAATTTTGTGTATCCTCGGATCGCGCCTGAACCACGTCATCTGCCTTTTTGCGTACTGGCGTGTGCGGAGCTTAAGCTCCTCAAGGCACTCCTCCAACGTCTTTTCACCGCGGAAATACGGATAAAGCTCCTTGCAGCCTATCGCCTGCGCCGCGGTAGGACGGTCGGGCTGCATAAAGCACTGCCGCGCCTCCTCGACAAGCCCTGCCTCAGCCATTCGATCAACTCTGAGATTTATGCGCTCGTGCAGCTTCTCGCGGTTTTCATACTCCAGCGTCATCATGATAAACTCATACGGTGACGGAACGCCGCGCGACATTCGCTTCGCCTCGCTTATGGTGTGGCCTGTGATATGGTGCACCTCAAGCGCTCTGATGACACGTCCGAGGTTGTTTTCGTGCAGCGTTTCAGCAGTCTCAGGGTCTATCTCGCGCAGTTTTTCCAGCAGCACAGCCGCGCCCTGCTCCTCGGCAAGCTTTCGCATCTCTTCGCGGAATTCGGGATCGCTGCCCGAGTCGTCAAACTGCAGGTTATCCACGAACGACGAGATATAAAGTCCCGTCCCGCCGCAGATGACGGGTGTTTTTCCACGCGAAAGGATATCGCGCACCTTTTCGTCGCACAGCTTCACATAATCCGCCACCGAGAAAGCCTCGGACGGATCGAGAAAGCCCAGCAGATGGTGCGGTATGCCCTGCTGTTCCTCGGGTGTCGCCTTTGCGGAGGCTACATCCATATCGGTATATATCTGCATGGAATCAGCGGAGATGACCTCGCCGTTATACAGCTTCGCAAGCTCCACGCTGAGCGCGGTCTTGCCCGAGGCTGTCGGTCCGCAGACTACTATTACTTTGTTCATGAGGTCACCCCTTTTGTAAGATTAGATTTTGCGACAAAACGTCATTTGCGATTTGGTCTTCTCTTTATTTTCAGCATATCAAGAATTTCATTATAAGAAAGACGTTCATCAATTGGTATCCAAAGCCACTTGCCGTCGTGATATGTTTCAGTTGAGTCATATAATTCAAGTATCTGTTCGGAAAAAGCGTTTCTCTGCATCTCAAATTTTTCTCGTTCTGCTTTTCCAAATATACCAAGTATATTTGCAGTATTCTCCTAGATGTAGAATGTGCATAGAGTCTTAACGCCTCTACGGTATTTATACTCATAGAGCCAATCTCTAAAGCCCTTACCCCAAGTCTTATCCATCTCATACAGGCGATCAATGCTTGCTATCAGATCATTCCATACAATCGTTTTATCTTGACCGATCAGCTCTTCAATAACACAATTTGACGGTAAATCCATAATCAACCTCATTTCGTAATTTACACTATCCTACTAAAATACTTCTCTATCTGCCTTTTTGATATCTGCGTGCAGACGGGTCTGCCATGGGGGCAGAAACGTATATCCTTGTTATTAACTACCTCATCTGCGATGACCTGAAGCTCCTTGATATCGTTGATATCGTTAGCCTTTATGGACATCTTGCAGGCGGCAGTGTGCAGCATATCGTCAAAAAGCTCGCCTTTGATGTTGGAGTTGCCCTTTGCCGCTATCTTCGCAATGCTTTCCACTATATCGCAGGGGTTTTCCCTGTCAAGCATCTGGGGCAGCGCAAGCACCTTCACCTGGCCGCCGTTTCCGAAATCAAGGATAATTCCCACGTCCGCAAGGCTCTCGGAAAATTCCGAAAGTCCGCTGTATTCGGCAGGGCTGAGGTAGACATCAACAGGCTCGATAAGGAACTGCGCGCTGCTGTCAAAGCCTTTTTTCAGCTTCTCGAAATTTATGCGCTCATGCGCCGCGTGCTTGTCGATAAGCAGCATGCTGTCCTCGCCCTCGCACACGATGTAGGTACGGAAAAGCTCTCCCACAACACGCACTTTTTCGGGGGTATATTCAGGCTCTTGCGGTTTCACAGGCTCTTTAGGCTGCTCTTTTTTAACAAAAGACTTATCCGACAGGAACGCAAATCCCGGAAGTTCCGAAAGCGGAGTTTCTTTCTTCTCGGGCTTGGGCTGAGGCTGAGGTATCTCCGCCTCAGGAATAACCTGCTGCACCG
>JAZNWG010000131.1:0-1665 GCA_045593225.1 Oscillospiraceae bacterium | reverse complement strand
TTCGATGTTCTCGCTCCACTCGGCTGCGATTATGCCGCCACGGTCGAGGTAATCAAAAAAGCCTATCGCGTAAAGGTCGTCGTAGGTTTCGATACGGTAAAGGTCGAAATGGAACAGCGGCACATCACCGTAATACTCGTTCACGAGCGCAAAGGTAGGGCTGGTTATCTCATCATCAATGCCGAGATGCTTTGCAATTCCCTTGGTGAAATGGGTCTTGCCTGCGCCCATGTCGCCCTCATAAAGGATTATATCGCCCGCAGAGAGGCTTGCCGCTACCTCCTCGGCGGCGGCAATAGTCTCTTCAACAGAATTTGTTATATACTCTTTCATATCAGAAAAGTCCGCTGATGGTGCCGTCCTCGGCAACGTCGATATTGTTTGCAGCAGGAACCTTCGGAAGTCCGGGCATTGTCATGATATCGCCTGTGTACACGACAACAAAGCCTGCGCCATTACTTACCCTTGCATCGCTTACTGTGATATTGAAGCCTGTGGGTCTTCCGAGCTTTGCGGGATCATCGGACAGTGAATACTGTGTCTTTGCGCAGCAGATCGGTACTCTGTCAAGACCGAGGCTCTCGATCTCCTTGATAGCCTTTTCTGCCTTTGCGGTGTATGTAACACCGTCTGCGCCGTAGATATTCTTTGCGATGATATCGAGCTTTTCCTTGATAGAAAGCTTTTCATCGTACAGAGGCTTGAAGTCGCTCTTTTCGGTCTCGATAGTCTCAACAACAGCGTTTGCGAGCTCGATAGCACCCTCGCCGCCCTTTAAGAACACATCGGAGAACGCTACCTTAGCCCCCTTGTCCTCGCAATACTTGCGAACAGCCGCGATCTCAGCCTCGCTGTCGGTGTAGAAGTGGTTGATAGCAACCACAACGGGAACACCGTATTTTCTCATATTGTCAATATGCACGCCGAGGTTTACGATACCCTTGTTGAGCGCCTCAACATTCTCAGTGGTAAGGTCAGGCTTTGCAACACCGCCGTTGTACTTCAGTGCGCGGATAGTAGCTACCAGCACCACGCAATCGGGCTTGAGGCCTGCGAAGCGGCACTTGATGTCGAAGAACTTCTCTGCGCCGAGGTCAGAGCCGAAGCCTGCCTCTGTGATGGTGTAATCAGCGAGCTTCATAGCGAGCTTTGTTGCTCTTACGGAGTTGCAGCCGTGAGCGATGTTCGCAAAAGGCCCGCCGTGAATGATAGCGGGGTTGTTTTCAAGTGTCTGAACGAGGTTGGGGTTGATAGCCTCCTTCAGGAGTGCTGTCATTGCGCCTACAGCCTTGAGGTCGCGCGCATAAACAGGCTCGCCGTTGTACTTATAAGCAACGAGAATGTTGCCGAGACGCTTTTTGAGGTCATTAAGATCGCTTGCAAGGCACAGGATAGCCATTATCTCGGAAGCAACGGTAATCTGGAAATGATCCTCGCGGGGGATTCCGTCAACCTTGCCGCCCATGCCGACAACGCAGTTTCTGAGCGCTCTGTCGTTCATGTCAAGGCAGCGCTTGAACAAGATACGTCTTACGTCTATGCCGAGGTCGTTGCCCTGCTGGATATGGTTGTCAAGCATTGCAGCAAGCAGGTTGTTTGCTGCAGTGATAGCGTGCATATCGCCTGTGAAGTGGAGATTGATATCCTCCATGGGAACTACCTGAG
>JAZNWG010000130.1:0-3356 GCA_045593225.1 Oscillospiraceae bacterium | reverse complement strand
CTTGAGAGCCTCGTTGTCAGCCTTAGCGGAGGGAAGCTCAACGTAGAACTTACGGCCTCTGGAGGTCTTGGTGTCCTCAGAACCGAACTCTACTGTGTACTTGCCGTTCATCATGATGAGCTTAGCATTGATGAAGTTCATCTGAGGGCTACCCATGAAACCGGCAACGAATACGTTACATGGCTTTGTGTATAGGTTAGCTGGTGTATCAACCTGCTGAACAAGACCGTCCTTCATAACAACGATTCTTGTACCCATTGTCATAGCCTCTGTCTGGTCATGTGTTACGTAGATAAATGTTGTACCCAGCTTCTTGTGCAGCTTGGAGAGCTCAGTTCTCATCTGTGCACGCAGCTTAGCGTCCAGGTTGGAGAGAGGCTCGTCAAGAAGGAATACCTGAGGATCACGAACGATAGCACGACCGAGCGCTACACGCTGTCTCTGACCACCGGAGAGAGCCTTGGGCTTTCTGTCGAGAAGGTGACCGATGTCGAGGATCTTAGCAGCCTCTTCAACCAGCTTCTTGATCTCGTCCTTGGGAACCTTACGGAGCTTCAGACCGAATGCCATGTTGTCGAATACGGACATGTGGGGGTACAGAGCGTAGTTCTGGAATACCATCGCAATATCTCTGTCCTTGGGAGCAACGTCGTTTACGAGACGATCGCCGATGAACAGCTCGCCCTCGGAAATCTCCTCAAGACCTGCAACCATACGGAGAGTTGTGGACTTACCACAACCGGAAGGACCTACGAGTACGATAAACTCCTTGTCCTTGATGTTCATTGTGAAGTCGGAAACGGCTACAACGCCGCCGGGATAACGCTTGTATATGCCTCTGAGTGATAAGCTTGCCATTTTAAGATGACCTCCTGATGTACTTTTTTTAAGAACGCCGAGCCGACGGGCGGCAGACATTCTTATGCCATTTGGCGCTAATAATATAATACCAAAATAAAGCGCAAAATAAAAGAGCCTAACTTAACAAATATTTTTTAATTCCTTTATATATTTTCACTAACAGCGACAAAAAACTAACAAAAAACTTTCACGGTGATAGTGCTATTGCACAAAAAAAGCCTTTTTTTAGGCTCTTGAAAGCGCCTTGCGTTTTATTTTTGGGAATTATAACAAAACATTTTGGGTATTTTTGTGCATATCAGTACAATATATTGCGCATTATTACCATAAAAACGCACATATAATCTATCGGACGGGCAAAAAGCCTGCCGATTTTTGTGCAATATGCAGGAGGAATACCATGACAAAGCAAAATACACGCGGCGGCGGAGCGCTTATTGCAGGTGCTGTACTGCTTATTCTCGCCGCGATATGGGGGCTTGTGCGGCTGTCGGGCGGCGCGAAGCCCGTTGACGGCTCAACCAACAACGCCAGAATTGCATTCATCAACTCATGCGGCTGGGAGACGGACGCCACCCACTGTGCGCTTACCGAGGTGCGTATACCTGTGAACTTCGACGAGGTGTACGAGGATTACAATGAGCTTCAGCTGAAGCAGGGCTTTGACCTCAGACCGCACAGGGCGCACTCGGTGAAGCAGTATACATATCTTATATACAACTACCGCGACGCGGGAAGCGGCACGCCGCTGCCCGATATCTACGCAAACCTGCTTGTTGAGGACGGCGTGATAATCGGCGCGGACATCTCCTCGGGCGAAGCAGGCAGCTTCACAGCGGTGCTGAAGCATGAGGATAATGGTTGACAAGCAATAAACTTATTTTTTCCTTAACTTTTTCTTAAACCGATTGACAGCGCGATCTGTCGATTATATAATAAGCGTATAGACCGCTAAAGGAAGTGAAAAAATGAACAAAGCAGTTAAAATAGCCTTTATAATAGTCACATCGCTGCTTGTGTCGGCAGTCATCATTTTGATGATTGACATGTTCAGCAAAAATGCGTCCGAGGAGACCCCGCAGTTTGTCTATACTACAGCTTCTACGACGCAGAGTACTGCTTCAGCAACGCAGGGCACGACTGCCTCGACAACGCAGAGCACTGCCGTGAGCACCTCGTCACAGCCGCAGGAGCAAAAGCCTGTACAAGCCGAGGAGATAGTGCTCCTCACCTCGAATGACCCCGAGAACTATTTTGAGCTGACATTCGGCGAGGATACTATCTATATAAAAGGGCGCTACAGCGCAGATCACATAGATTTTATTTCGGCAGGCGGAGCGTCGCGTGTAATGCCTGTCTATGCTGATGACGGCAGCTTCACCGCCGAGATAAAGCCTTATCTTATCGACCTCTACGGAAACCTCGACATTGACGGAATGAAATGGCGTATCAGAAAGCGCGGTGACGGTGCGCGTTTCGTTATCTGCGACGATGTCATGGAGCAGAACAGCTCTGCAAAGGAGCATATCCTCGACATTCCCGAGGATATCGTCGCGGACTACATCGTTACAGGCGGCACGAGCAAGCAGCGCACCGAGGTGCTTGCGGAGATATCGGATATCGCAGCGCAGGTGTGCGAGGGCATGGAAAGCGACTACGACAAGGCTCGCGCGCTGTCACAGTGGGTGTCGCAGAACATCTACTACGATTTCGACGCATACGACAGCTCCGTCACCACCGAAACGCTGTCGCTTTCCGGCACGCTTTCGCTGCACCGCTCGGTATGCGGCGGCTATGCAAACCTCTACGCGGCGCTGTGCCAGTCGCAGGGTATAGATTGCTATATCGTGCAAGGCGCAGTCGTGCAGTCTCAGCGCACATTTGACGAAGCAGACGAAGCCCCCAGCCACGAGTGGAATTTAGTGCACATTGACGGCAGGTATTTCTGGGTGGACACGCTGTGGAACAACTCGGATAACATCTATGCCGACGGCGAGTACAGCAGCAACGGCTCGCCAAATCTGCGCTACTTCGACCCCACCGAGGAGGCAATGGCGCAAAATCACAGGGCGGTGAGAGTTGAGCGCAGAGAGTTTTATATGGATTAAGTGCATAGAAAAACTCCCCGAGTTATATCGGGGAGTTTCCTATTTAATTAAGAATTACATCTCAACTGTCAGACCCTCAGCGGAGCGAACCTTGAAGTTCTTTGCTGTGCCTGTTGTTGTAACCTTGATGGTGTCACCGTTTCTTGTAGCGGAAACTGTCAGAACTACGTTGCTCTCTGCGTCATAGATCTTTGTCTCAGCGGTCTTGCCGTCCTCAAGCTGGTAGATAACGATGTCAGCGTTCTCTGCGTAGTCATATGTGAATGCGCGCTTGAAGTCGCCGTAAGCTACGATGCTGTTAGGCTTAGCAAGAACAGGCATGGAGAAGTAGTCGTGCTTTGTCTCGTACCACTTGCCACCCTCGAATACCTCGCCTGTCTGGATATC
>JAZNWG010000129.1:0-7525 GCA_045593225.1 Oscillospiraceae bacterium | reverse complement strand
AGTCTGCATATCGGTCTCGCTGTTTGCTTCAACAGTGGGAGTGCCTGCCGCACCGTTGGTATTGCTGTCTAATGATTGCGCTTTACAGCCTGTCAGCGTCAGCGCGAGCGCGCAGATAAAAGCAAGAGAACGATACTTTTTCATAGTAAGCTCCTTTCTGAAGAGCGATCAGAGCTTTTTGCGCGAAGCTGCAAGCATAACCGCTGCGCTTGCTGTGGCAGCGATTGCAGCGGCAACGGGAGCCTCAACTCCCGTGTCGGGGGAGGATTGCGTTGCTTCTATGCCTGCTCTGTCAAATGTTGCGAACATTTTATACATTTCATCACGGTATGTATCAACGTTGCTATGCTGTCCGTTGAGTGCGATCGTGAGCCATGTGTCCTCGCTCATGGGATATGTGCCGATAAGCACCTCATGGCAATCCGTTTCGGAAAGCTCATAATGTACGTTTACTATTGAGAATTCCATTCCGTCTGCGTCTGTGCCGAGTGTTATTTTTATATCGCCGTCAAACTCGCGCCAGACCTGCATTTCAGTTTCGTAACCGCCGACATTCTGATGCAGGTCACAGCCAAACCACATTGAGTCGGGCTCGCAGTCAAACAGAGAATACTCAATCGTGCCATTACCTTCATCCAGGGCGGTGGGGTTGCTTATTATTGGTGAAAATCCTGCAGGGATATCAACGCTGAATTGCGCCAAATCGCTGTTGTAGGAAATGCGCTTCGCTCCTGTGTCATAGCTGTCGGCAGCCGCACTCTCGGTGAGAGAAGCCTCTGCCGCATATGCGCAGCTGAAAGGGAAGAGGGATAAAGCGGCAACAACTGCTGCAAAGGCTTTGCATGATTTGGTCATGATGATTTCCTCCATAATGTCTGTTTGTATATAATACCATATTAAAGCAGTAAAAGTTGCAAGTATCTACATTAAAAAAGCCCTCCTGCACATAGCAAGAGGGCGAATTATCGCGGTACCACCTCAGTTTGCGGCAAATGCCGCCTCTGACAGCTTTAACGGGCTTACCCGTGCTATGCTACACACAAACGCTTCGCACAGCCGCTCAGGGAGGTAATTCACACACTGCGCTCCTGCCGCCTCGCACCAAACGGCGGCTCTCTGAAAGGAGTGGGCAGGGCTACTGGAGTCCCGTCAACGCTTTTACAGTATTTATTAAGGGCGGATATAGAATCCGCCCCTACATCTATTTGATTATATCACAAAAGATCAGCGATGTCAAGCACAAGTCTTTCGGACTTTTCCCAGCCGAGGCAGGGGTCTGTGATGGACTTGCCGTAGCAGCCCTCGTCAACCTTCTGAGCGCCGTCCTCGATGTAGCTCTCGATCATAAGGCCCTTTACCATGCTCTTGATCTCATTGGAGTGGCGCATGGAGTGAAGTATTTCCTTGGAAATACGAACCTGCTCAAGATACTTCTTGCCGCTGTTTGCGTGGTTTGTATCAACCACGCAGGCGATGTTCTGGAGATTCATCTGGCTGTACATATCATACAGCATCTTAAGATCCTCATAGTGGTAGTTGGGAAGGCTCTGGTCATGCTTGTTCTGGAAGCCTCGCAGGATAGCGTGTGCGAGGGGATTGCCGTCGGTAGTTACCTCCCAGCCTCTGTAAATGAAGGTGTGCTGAGCCTGAGCAGCGCGGATAGCGTTGAGCATGATGGAGAGCGTACCGCCTGTGGGGTTCTTCATACCTACGGGGCACTCCATGCCGCTTGCTGTAAGGCGGTGCTCCTGATCCTCTACCGAGCGTGCGCCAACTGCAACGTAGGACAGCAGGTCGGACAGGTAGCGGTAGTTGCTGGGGTACAGCATCTCGTCAGCGCATACGAGCTTTGTCTCGGCAATGGCGCGAGTGTGAAGCTTACGCACCTGCACGATACCCTCCAGCATATCCTCGCCCTTTGTGGGGTCGGGCTGGTGAACCATGCCCTTGTAGCCCTCGCCTGTTGTACGGGGCTTGTTGGTGTATATTCTGGGAATGATGATGATCTTGTCCTTTACCTGCTCCTGAAGTCTTGAAAGTCTGCAGACATAGTCCATTACGGACTCCTCGTTGTCAGCAGAGCAGGGGCCGATTATCAGCAGGAACTTGTCAGACTTGCCTGTAAATACATCAGTGATCTCGATATCGCGTGCAGCCTTTACTGCTTTTATCTCCTCGGAAAGGGGGTACATCTCCTTGACTTCCTTAGGTACGGGAAGCTTTCTTTTGAAGTTCATTGACATTGTTTTATATCTCCTTACTTTAGGTTTATATCCGTTTTCAATTATAGCACTGTTTGAGTTTTGTGTCAATAGAATTTATCACTTTAAAACATAAAAACGTTAAAATTTATGCTTTGGTGACCTTTCGGTGCGGTACGTTTATACAATTCTACCAAAGCGCATTAATGCTATTTTTTAACCCGAATGGCAAGAATGTGCTATTTTACGGCGGTAAAGGTAAGGAATTTTAGGTTATTAAGTGATATCATAATAACAGAAAACGTTTTCAAGGAGTGCTAGATATGGCGATATACAACAACCCCGTACAAAAGGGTTTTTATCCCGATCCCAGCGTTTGCTTCGCGGACGGCAAGTATTATATGGTATGCAGCTCGTTCCAGTATTTCCCCGGTGTTCCGCTTTTTGAAAGCGACGACCTTGTGAACTGGACGCAGATAGGACATGTGCTTACCAGAAAGAATCAGGTCATGCTGGAGAAGATAAATTCCAGCGGCGGAGTTTTTGCTCCCACCATACGCTACCATGAGGGACGCTTCTACATGGTAACGACAAACGACACTACCCACCAGAACTTCTACGTTTACACCGATGATATCCACGGCGAATGGAGCGACCCTATCTACGTCGATCAGGGCGGAATCGACCCCTCGCTCTTCTTCGAGGACGGCAAGACCTACTTCATGAGCAACGGTGCGGACGACGAGGGCAAGGGCGGAGTTATCCAGTGCGAGATAAATATTGAGACGGGCGAGAGACTATCTCCCAGACGCTGCTTATGGCAGGGCTCGGGCGGACGCTACCTTGAAAGCCCGCACATGTATAAGATAAACGGCAGCTATTACCTTATGGCAGCCGAGGGTGGCACGGAGTACGGCCACATGATAACCTACGCGCGCAGCGAGAGCGTGTGGGGGCCTTTTGAGGGCTACGCGAAAAACCCTGTGCTTACAAACCGCAACAAGGCGCCCAACATCATTCAGGGCATAGGTCACGGTGACCTCATACAGGACGAGAACGGGGGCTGGCATATCCTTTGCCTCGGCTTCAGACAGCTCGGAATATGGCAGCCTTATCATTTTCTCGGCCGCGAGGTATTCCTGACGCCTGTGCAGTTCCACGAGGACGGCTGGTTTACGGCAGGAACGGACGGAACCACGGCAGACAGCTACGAGAGCCCCTACGGCACAGAGCAGGTGGAGAAGAAGCTGTTCACATTTGAAAATACCGATTGGAGCATAGACTGGTGCTTCATGCGCCACCCCCACGAGGAGAACTACGATCTCGGCGCTGATTATGCGGTGCTTAACGGCACTGATATCACGCTTGACATGGTAGACTCCCCGACCTTTGTGGGTCTTCGTCAGCGCGACTTCAATGCGGATATCAGCATTGATGTTGATGTGGAGAACGGCGAGGGCGGCTTTACGATGTTCATTACAGAGAACGAGCACTATGATATTGCTGTAAGAGAAGCAGACGACGGCTTTGAAGCTGTGCTGAAGCTGAATATCGGCGGCATAAAGCACGTTCAGAAAACAGTATCGCTGAAGAGCGGCAGCGCAACGCTTAAGGTCAATGCAAGCAACTACGCCTACGGCTTCGGAGTTGAGGCGGACGGCGAGTATACCGACCTTGGCTTCGGCTTTACAAAGTATCTCTCCAGCGAGGTCGCAGAGGGCTTTACAGGCGTTGTGATGGGAATTTATGCAGTAAGCGGCAAGGCGGGCTTCCGCAATTTCCGCTGCGAATACAAGTGATGACAAGAGTATTATCCATATAAAAACGAATATCTGCTATTTGTTTGGCTGTAAAATAGGATTATAATACATATAAATGGTTCGTGAACTTTATATCTATATTTAAGGAGGAATTTATCATGCTTAAGTTCAAGAGATCAGCTGCCTGTGCAATGGCACTCGCAATGACACTCAGCATCGCAGCGTGTGAGGACGGCGCGGCTCCCGCACCTTCCACATCTGCAGGTGGCGGAGTGGCTGCACCCGGCGGTGCTACTACCACCACAGCAATGGCTACAACAACAGACCCCGACGAGAATGCTGCTACTGACGAGGAGATCAAGGACCTCGATACCAGCAGCTACACACCCAGCGGCAACGCAGGCGTTGTAAAGTACCTCGGCTATTATGACATCACTGTTGACCAGAAGGGCAAGGAGCAGTGCATGATCTTCCAGTCCGACCTGTACGGAGGCCAGATCGAGTGGATCTCCGCTCCCAATGACTATGCTTATTATGAGAAGCTTGCTACACTCATCTCTGCTGATGATTCGCCCGATCTGCTTACATATGAGGCTATGGCTATGCCCTATGGCGTAAGCAAGAATATGTTCGAGCCACTGGACGACTATTTCAACCTTGACGATCCCATGTGGGAGGAGATGCTGCCCTACGTTGAGCAGAACACCTATGATGGCAAGGTATATTACGTTCCTCACCGCACCACGACAAACTTTGCGCTCAACTACAACCGCAAGACCATTGAGGACGCAGGTCTTCAGGATCCGTATGAGCTGTACAAGAGCGGCGAGTGGACATGGGACGCATGGCGTCAGATGATGATCGACTTCTGCAACCTCAGCGACGAGAACATCGGCTGGTATGCAACAGATACTATCGCGACAGCATTCTGCAACACCACAGGTAAGACTCTGATCGATTATACACTTGATGGTAATGTAGTAAACAATATGGGCGACGCTGATATTACAAGAGCAGTCGAGTTCATGGCTGATCTTGGCAGAAACGGCGTTCTTTACGCAGGCCAGCATGGCGACTGGGTATCTCCTCAGGTATGGGCGCCTATCTCCGATCAGATCCTGTTCCTTGGCATGGAGCCCGAGTGGACCTACATCGCAGCTACAGAGCAGATCCAGAATCCCTCCGGCGTTGAGAATGATATTCTTAACACTGTTTCCGACTTTACATTCGTTCCGTTCCCGAGAGATCCCCAGGCTGACGCTTACTATCTCAGCAATGGTACATTCGGTTACATGATCGCTAAGGGTGCAAAGAATATCGAGGGCGCAGTTGAGTTTATCCACTGCAACCGTCTGTACGAAACAGACCAGGCTATCATCGATCAGGTAAGAGCAGACCACGTAAGCCCCGAGCCTATCTACTACACAGCAGGTAAGTACGAGGGCATGCAGAAGTGGGAGATCATCTGGGACGAGCAGGTATACGATCTCTGGAGAGAGGTCTGCACATCTGACGACTTCGTATTCCTTCAGGACGATCTCTACGGCTTCGGACAGGACGTAAAGGTAAATGTATGCGATACTGTATACAGAAGCACCTTTGGCGGCGAGAGCTGGTCTCAGCTGTCTCAGGAGGCTACACCTGTGATCGAGGCAATTCTGGACGAGTACAGATAAACAAGCTTCATAACGACCCTTGAAATACAATAGAGCAGAAAAGAAAGGACCGCCGCAGCAGTGGCGGTTTTTTCTTTTGGAAAAATCTAAGTTTTCTGCAACCTTTAGCGCTTTAGCATGGTGTTATATGTACAAGAGCAAAATTCCGACATCATGAAAGGACTGAGATATATGAAAAGATTATGGATATTTGCGATAGCTTCGGCGGTGCTGCTGACAGGCTGCGCGTCACAGCAGTCTAAGACCGAGATCGGAGCTGCGGCAGGCGGCGCGGCTGATGTGAATTCTTCTCCTGCGATCACTGAGATAGCACGGGAGGATATTACTATCGCGGAGACTGAAACACAGCCTCCCGAAAGATTGACACAGCCACCCGAGATAAGGATAAGTCTTACCACAGAGATGACAGCCTCCGCGGGCTTTCTCACAAAGAGCGCGTACTCATGGAATTATGAGGATAACGGCGAGATGGCGAGCGTTATTACAGACTGTGGAGTTCCGAGCGAGTTAAAGGACGTGAATGTCGAGTTCGACCCCGATGAGCTTACACGCGCGGCTAAGGTTCATGTACCTGTCGGTGCGAAGATAGTAAAGATAGAGTGCTGGAACGGTACGACTACGCAGAGCGTAGGTTTTAACGATGACGGCGAGATAGAGTTCCCTGTCGAGCCTATCGGAAACACCTACTGCGTTACCATGGAGTTCCCCGAGGGTTGGGGAAGCTACGGCGAGTTCGGCACCTGCGATTATGTTTTCAGAACGACCGACAATGTAAGCAATGAGCCTGATACTGACAGCGGCAATAGTACCGAGAGCGTGCCGCCTGCTACAGCACAGAGCTCCGCAGGCTTTGTTCCCGAGGAGATCGTTCAGCTCCCCGGACATATCGTATCCGACCCTATGGAGAAGACTCCCGAGCCGCCTGAGCTTTCTCTCGGCGTGTATTTCGAGCACTCGGATGAGCTGCTTGAGGTGATACTTTCTCCGAACAATGCCTTTACATGGAGCTTTGTTGACAGCCACGGTAATGCGACTGATATCTGCGTTGACTGCCCCGCGCCTCATCAGATGGATTTAGAGCCTGTTTTTGATGCTTCTGAAGCGACAAAGGCGATGGTAGAGCTTACAGATGGCGGAAAGCTGACAGGTGTCACGAACTGGAGCAGCGAGGGTGAGCCTCTTGATTTGGATTTTGATGCAGCAGGAGCAATATACTTCTCCGAATGTCCTATCGGCGAGATCTACAGCGTAAGCGTTGGTTTCCCCGAGGGTAATTGCACCTATGTCTTTGCGGCTGCTTACAGCTCCGCTGTTGAGGACGATGGCGCTCTTATCGGACAGCTTGCTCCCGTAACTCCCGAATATGATCTTGATGATCTGTACAAGCCCGAGGGCAGCATTTCAAGGGTGAACTGGGATGAACGCATTGCTCCGACAGCAATGATCCGCAGTCTTGACGAGCTGAAAACATACTATACAGCACATCTTGCAAACGAGTGGACAGCATTTGAGGACTGCTTCCCGAAGTATGACGGGACTTTTTTTGAGAAAAATGTGCTGGTGATATCTTATTTTGATGAGGGAAGCGGCTCGATAAAACATGAGTATCTCGGAATAGACAACGAAAATGGCTGTATTGTTGTAAGGAGAACAACGCCCGAGGTCGGCACGGACGACATGGCAGCTTATGTTCTGACAGTTGAAATTCCCGCCGACAAGGCTCTTGAAAGCTATAACATTGTATTTGACAATGTTTATGAATGGGATTATGAATAAACTATAAAGGCGGCATAAAGCCGCCTTTTGTTTTATATTGCCACCCTTTTCGAGGAATTAAGCAGCATGAAATATGCCTGTGTTTCCTGCTCGCCGAGGGTAATCCGTTTTG